>NZ_JBPXRO010000023.1:0-96883 GCF_051842875.1 Neobacillus sp. C211 | reverse complement strand
TATGAGGAAATAAGGCATTAATAATGCAGGTCACTTTTTGCAACTTATTCATCTCGTTTATTGAATTAAAGGGTGCTTTACTGAAACAAGGAATA
Organism: Neobacillus sp. C211; assembly: GCF_051842875.1. Taxonomy (NCBI): domain Bacteria; kingdom Bacillati; phylum Bacillota; class Bacilli; order Caryophanales; family Bacillaceae; genus Neobacillus; species Neobacillus sp. C211. Next base: position 96,788 of record NZ_JBPXRO010000023.1, on the reverse strand, counting down.
AACTAAAAAGAGCCTAAATTATGCAAGTTTTTATACACTACTTGTATATTTAGGCTCTTTTTAAATTCATAAAACATTCTGCCTTTTTATTTACAAAAAACAGTTGGACTCGTTTTAGAAGAGAATCATGTTCGTAGAGGCTCCATGTCAAAGAACATTGGTTTTAATCTATTTTCCATTTAAGTGTGTCACTTAAATGAGCAAAAACTGTGTCATTTAACTAGACGGTCACAAAGGCTTACTTTTAACTAAAGAGAATTGCAAATTTTTGTGGAAAAATCTTAATAATAACTTAATTTTAGTTCTAAAAGGGGCAGAAGAAATGTCGGATTAAAAGAATTACAGATTTCATATTGGGGATTCTTAAAAGGAGAGAGAATTTCTTTAGTTGCCATTATTATTATGGCTATTCCTTTAATCTGAATTTTTGTATGGTAACAAGAGGATTTTAAGATTCTTTTCATTTAATTTCCCAAAAAGTTTCCTTTGACTAAAAAAAATTGTAAAATAAATTATATTTGGAAACTACTTCTTTGCTCCTTAATATAATTTATTTAACAAATGAGATTTTTTTACTCAAAAAGTTTCCTTAGTGCAACATATTTAGTGTATACCAATAATGAGGTGATGAAAAAATGAGTGAGGATGTAAAAGAACTGCCTATTTCGGTGGAAGAAGGTTGGAAAAATAAAAGAACACAATCGACTTTACCAGAAGTGTATAGAAGTGTTCGTATTCCAAAGACTGGTTCTTGGATAAAAAAATTCCTTGCTTTTGCAGGACCAGGTTACTTAGTGGCAGTCGGTTATATGGACCCAGGTAACTGGGCAACAGATATTGCAGGAGGATCCCTATTCGGATATACGTTACTTTCTGTTATATTATTGTCTAATTTGATGGCAATTCTACTACAAGCACTCGCTGGGAAGCTAGGGATCGTGACGGGAAGGGATTTAGCTCAAGCGTGCCGTGACCATTACAGTAAGCCAGTCGCAATGGGTTTGTGGATTTTATGTGAACTAGCGATAGCTGCTTGTGATTTAGCGGAAGTGATCGGTTCGGCAATTGCATTAAATCTTTTGTTTGGAATTCCGTTGATATATGGTGTTATTATTACGGCTTTAGATGTACTAGTGGTATTGCTGCTACAAAATAAAGGATTTCGTTTTATTGAAACGTTGGTTATTGTCTTAATTATTACGATTGGAGGTTGTTTTGCAACTGAAATGTTCCTTTCTAAGCCTGATGTAGGTGGCATATTAAAAGGCTTTGTTCCAAGCACAGAGATTATTAGTAACCCAACGATGCTATATATTGCCATTGGTATTTTAGGTGCAACAGTCATGCCACACAACTTGTACCTTCATTCATCAATCGTTCAGACTCGAAAGTATCAACAAACCAGTTTGGGAAAACGCCAGGCTATTAAATATGCCACATGGGATTCAACCATTGCACTGTTCTTTGCATTATTTATAAATGCTGCTATCTTGATCCTTTCCTCTGCCACATTCCATAAAGCAGGATTGACGGAAGTGGCAGATATTAATGATGCTTATCATTTACTTACTCCGATTCTAGGAACGACAATTGGAAGTATTTTATTTGGGGTTGCGTTGCTTGCTTCTGGTCAAAACTCAACATTAACAGGGACATTGGCTGGTCAAATTGTCATGGAAGGATTTTTAAATATTCGCCTCCCAGCTTGGCTTAGAAGACTTATTACCCGATTAATTGCTATTGTCCCTGCTGTTATTGTAACTGGTCTTTATGGTGAAAGCGGAACAACTCAACTTCTTATATTGAGTCAAGTTATATTGTCTTTACAACTTTCGTTTGCGGTTGTGCCACTAATTAAATTCACTAGCGATAGGAAGAAAATGGGTGAGTTCGTCAATCCGATTTGGCTTAAAATTCTTGCTTGGATTGTAGCAATCGTCATCATTTGTCTGAATGTATATTTACTGATTCGAACGTTTTTTGGTTAGTATATTGACCATTTTTAATTGAAAAAGTACCATGTAAATTATTTGACGGAACGGCAATCTCATAAAGGGGTTGCTTTTTTTTATTACGAAATTTATTAGAAAAATGCAAACGGGGATTCTTTGAATTTATGGAGTAACTAAAAATAGAAAAGGGGTGTCTAATAAAAAAAGGGGAGGGATGCAAATGAAAAAATGGCTGGTAGCGTTTGTAGTTTTCATTGGACTTAATCTCATGGGCTGTTCAAATAGAGGGATGCTTGGAGATAAGCCTCCAAAAGCCTCGATTAAGATAGGGAATAAAATGTATAAAACGACATTAGGGAGTTATTGTTGGGATATAAAGAGAAGAGGGCCTGCGTTGATACTGCTGGACCTAAAGAACTTTTAAAAGGAGAAAAACCGATTAAAATAAAACCTGGTGAAAAGATAACTTTCGTAATGAATTATAAACCAAATCCAAATGAATTTCATGTTATACAGATGACTGAGAACAAAGAAAAGGAGGTCGATTTAAGCAGTTTGGTAACCTTGCTTATTCTTGGGGCTATGATTTTAGGCGGGTCCTCCATTCGACTTATGATTCTTTTTCTAAACAAAAACTCTTTATACTTACAAATTCTTTGCGGAGGATTGTTAACTGGCATGTTTGCATTTGAATTACTTCCTGAAGTATTTAGCCATTTTCAAACAATCGGTATCTTTATCATGATCACAATGGAAATTTTCTTGCATAATAAATCCCATCTTCATCAAGGAAATCAGGAGACGCTTTATCTTTTATTTATTGCTTTAATCATTCATTCCATCACTACGGGGGTTACCTTTGGAATTAGCCTCCAACAGGGTCAACTGATAAATTATGGACTTTTGGCCGCTTTTATTCTTCACCATATCCCCGAAGGCATGATTGTAATGTCATTAATACCAATTACAAAAATGAAAAATAGATTTTTTACAATTTTTTGCTCAACACTATCGATTGTGATTGGCATGAATATTTTTATGGGACTGAATATGAGATTGGATTCAATAAAACGGAACACTGTCAGGATGGGAATGACAATTGGAACCATGGGTTACGTTACATTTTATGAACTACTGTGGAAGAAATCGAAAAACCTACCGAAAGGAAAAGTAGCTTTTTGTGTTGTTTTAGGAATGGTGGGTATTCACATTTTTTACGTTTTTTTCCGATACATCATTAAGATGAGAATAAGGATTTCAAAGAATTAACCCGTTCGGTTATTGAGACCTTAATCACATGAATTACGCAATAAAGCACGGCAAAAATTTATTTTTTTGCCGTGCTTTATTTGTCTTATTGTTCGTGTGTCCAAGTAATTGCTTCACCTGTTTTAGGACAACTTGGAAACTTTTCTCCTTGTTGAAGTACCACATGTTCACCATCTGAATCAATATAATGCCCTGATTCCATAACAATTTCTCCTGTACGATGAACATGGCTTGCATGTGTCCAAGTTGTTGCTTCTCCTGAAACAGGACAATTTGGAAATGTATCGCCTTGGTGAAGTTCCTTTTTAGTTCCACCTGCATCTAAATATTGTCCAGATTCTATTACCGTTTCACCTGTATGGTGATGGTCAGCGAAATGAGCCATGATCTATTCCTCCTTGTAAATTCGGATACAACAGTTATTTTTTCATTGACCATTAGTAATATACTTTCCGGGAAATAGCACCAATACCAAAAAAAGTAAGTGTAAACCTTCCCAATACGGTATTCAGGGTGATGCTGAGACATTGTTTGACAATTTTTGTTTAATTATTAATGATGGCAAGGTTTTTTAATACAATTTTTGCGGTACATCCGAGGGTTTGGCATCTTAGCCAAAGCATCCCCCTTTTATATATGTTTTAAAAGTTAATATTCACATTAGTGTAACTAATAAAAAAATCTCTAATTGACAATTATTATCAATGGAAATACAATAGTAAATATAAATGATATTGAAATTCGTTATCAATTGGGTGACTTTTCCAGGGGGATTGTTATGAGAAAAAATCTACTACTTATATTATCTATTATTGTATTAATATTAGGATTTGGCATACATAATCCTGTACTAGCAGCTGGAAGCTCCAGCGAGGATATTAAGAAAGCTGAAGTATCAATTGATCAAGCCATCGATTTTGCTTCTAAAGGGAACCTTTCGGATGCTCAAAAGTCTTATGATGAATTTAACAAAACTTGGAGACAAATTGAAGAAGGGATAAAAGGTGATTCAGCTACTGCTTACCGAGATATTGAGTCCAATATGGGAAAGGTAGTCTATGCTTTTACTCTTAAAAAACAAGACCAAGTTTTACAGGCTTTACAAGATTTAAAGGCTGTAAATGAAAAAGTTGCAAGTGGTGGATATTCAAAAGAAAGTGGTTTTAAGAAAGAAGATATTTCTTTAGATGATTTTATCTTGCTTCTCCAAGAAACAAAAAAGGAAGTTAAAGAGCAAAATCAAAATCAAGCACTTGAAGGCATTAAAAAGGCAAGTAGTAGCTGGTTAAGTGTAGAAGGAGTAGTGGTTGCACAATCTGCCTCCGTTTATAGTGATTCTGAAAGAGATTTGGTTACCATTCAAGCTATGCTTGCAGCTAATCCACCAAATTATAAAGCAGCTAATAAAACAATTGATAACATGGTAAAATACCTAACTCCTTTAGCTGATAAATCGAAGTACACCTACTGGGATGCAGCAATGATCCTTATACGTGAAGGTTTAGAAGCTTTACTTGTAGTAATTGCGCTTATGTCTTTTGTAAAGAAATCAGGAGAAGGTAAGGGAAAAGGTTGGATATGGACAGGGGTTTTATCGGGTCTAGGCATTAGTTTGATACTTGCAATCATTGTAAAATTTGTTATTTCATCTGGAGCGTTTGGTAATAATAATGCCCTTATTGGTGGATGGACAGGGGTATTTGCGGCAGTAATGTTGTTATATATGAGCTATTGGCTACATAGCCAATCCAATATTGCTGATTGGAATCGGTATATTCGTGAAAAAAGCCAAACTGCATTAACAACAGGTAAACTTGTTTCGTTAGGGGTTCTTGCCTTTCTTGCTGTGTTTCGTGAAGGGACGGAAACCGTATTGTTTTATATTGGAATGGCAAGTCAAATAAAACTTCAGTCATTATTAATTGGTTTCCTCATTGGAGCAGCAATACTTGGGATCTTAGCCTATTTGATGATATATGTGGGATTGAAATTACCACTTCGCCCATTCTTTATGGTGTCTAGTGTTATCGTATTTTACCTCTGTATTAAGTTTACAGGAATGGGGATTCACAGCCTTCAATTAGCTGGATTAATCCAAACGACCAATTCCCAAAGTATACCAAGCATAGACTTTTTTGCACTCTACCCATCATGGGAAAGCACCATTCCTCAAATATTTCTAGTTCTTGGTGCAGTTATGATACTTTTATTAAAAAAATTTAAAAATAAAAAACTTATTGCGTTGAACAATAGTAATATGGAAAGTAGGAAACTATCATGAAAAAGTTAACATCAATGGTCTTAGCAATCGGTCTTGGAAGTGCTTTAGTATTAGCGGGTTGTAGTTCAACTGATAGTAAAGTTTCTGATGGTGTAAATGAAATGTTAGATACAACGGAACAGTTATCAAAAGCTATTGATAGTAGAGACCAAGCAAAGGTAAAGGAAGTTGGACCAAAATTAGAAGATCAATGGTCTTCTTTTGAAGATGATGTTAAAAAGGATAACAAAGATTTATATGAGAAAATTGAAAAATACCTTGACCCAACAATAGCGGGTTCTGAAGCGGCAACTCTTGATAAAGAGGCATTAGGTACCTTAAATGACCAACTGACTGATTCCTTGAAGGAATTAGCCGATAAAACCAAATAATTAATTTAAAAAACACCAACTTTTAGAAGTTGGTGTTTTTCTATTAAATTGCAAGACTCAGACAATGCGTTTACAAGTAGTTTTTTTTATAATTCGTAATACTTAGGTCCTGAATTTATTTAAAAACATCGAAATAGTGTAAATGCATATTTTCTGCACATTTTTGTTGTAAACTCTTCTTGAAAATAATTTAAGGAGGATAAAAATGAAAAGTAAAAAATTTGTTGTAGGAATTGTTACCTTAGTATTAGCGTTTTTGTTATCTGCTTGTACCAGTATTAGTAATCAGAACAGCAGTGATAAAAATATGAACATGGACCATAAAAATATGACTGAAATGAATCACTCTAGTTCAGGTGGAGTTCCTAAAGGGTTAAAAGAGGAAAAGAATCCAACCTATAAAGTTGGAAGTAAAGCAATTGTTCATAGTGAGCACATGGAGGGCATGAACGCTGCAAAAGCAACGATTGTTGGTGCTTATGATACGATAGCATATGCAGTTACCTATACGCCCACAACTGAGGGAGAAAAAGTGAAAAACCATAAATGGGTTATTCAAGAGGAAATAAAAAATGCTGGTGATGAAGTTTTAAAACCTGGAACTGAAGTTACATTAGAAGCAGATCATATGGAAGGTATGATGGGAGCAACTGGTACCATCGATTCAGCAGAAAAAACCACAGTTTATATGATTGATTACACTCCAACTACTGGTGGAAAAAAGGTTAAAAATCATAAATGGGTATCGGAAAGTGAACTTTCAACCAAATAACAGGCTGTTTACTGGGGAATAGGGGTTGCGACGCAATCCCAATTTTTAACTACAAACGTTAAACCAGATTGCTATTCATTTTACAGATGTTTACGAACGTTTTTATGATACTAACATAAATACCTCTTTAAAACTTGTGAATTGTGCTTATATAGTAGGTTTTTGCCGTTCCTTAAGTAAACTAGAAGAATAAAATATAATGTGGACAAACCCTCTCTTTATATGTCTCTCCACCAAAATGTGAAAACGCATATAACGTTATTTTTACCTTATTAGACATTATTTAGAATAATCCAAAGGACGTAATCTATTATCTTAGGAAATTTCGTTTTGTTAACAGGACTTACAAGAAAGGGTCCTAGTATATTTGAAAGGGAGTGAATCTAAATGGCTATAGTCAAACCTTTTGTAGCAGGTAGAAAATTTACTGGCACAGCAGGATCGGGAACAGGAACAGGTGCTGCGTTCGCTATTGCTGCTACAACCTTTACTAATGATGCCGGTGCAGCTGCTACAGCATTTCCAGCATCATTTGCCTATTACAATCTTTATATTAATGCTCAGATCCAAACAGCTGATACTTCAACTGTTACTACCACTGCAATTACCATTCCTGGAGGCGATGTACTTGATCCAGCGACTCCAATTGTTGTTGAATTTGTTGTAACCTAGTCTATTTCATTAAAATATTAAAAACTGTATTATGCCGCGTTAAATTTTTTGGACAGGTTCTCCCGCAGGAGACCTGTCTTTTTTGGTGTACCTGGTAAGGATGCAGGCTCTAGGGTGCAAATCCCGAACAGTGAAGGCAAGAGCGCTGTAGATTAAGACAAGGATATGTGGGGTGACCCTTATATCTGAAGGAAGTCGGCATATCTCTCCATTCAATGAAACAGAAAATAGGGTGCCTGCTTAATGAATTTTCTATTTTTTATAGACACCTAGTAAAAAGAAAAGATTCACAGATTTAAACAAATTAGTTTGTCCAATCAAAAAATAAAAGAATACATAAAATATCTATATGCCAATTGCCATTTTAGATATAATTAGGAGGTGATTTGATTGGCTCTTTTTCTACAAACATTTACCACTCCAGCTAATACTCTAGTAATAACTGATACTACAGTACCTCCATCGAGTCTTCCTACCCCTGCTGTTTTTACACCTCCGTCAATAATATCTCCATGTATTGATGAAAACGACGATTATATTTGGTCACCAAATACTTCATCTGGACAAACCGTTACCTTTCGAAGCAATTTTACTGCTGGGATTGCTCCAATTGTTGTTGCAGCTTTGCCAATTAGTGTTTTTTATATATTTGCAGTTCATGGAACCGCAACAGTAACGGCTACTCTAGATGTCTTAGATGCACAAGGAATTGTTATAGCGACTACTGCACTATTTACGGCTTCAAACGGTGGAAATTCCAATAATGTTGTAACTGCTTCAGGAGACCTCTTAATTACGGATGCTACATTATCATTAGCTGACACTATACGTATTACAGTAGATGCGACAGTAACGGCACCTATTTCAATAGGATATGCGTCAAATCCAGGGAGATATCTTGGTGAAATAACGGTACGTGACGTAATAGATACATCTCCTATCAATATTCTAAAAGCAAGTACCTATGAATTTTTTGCATTATCAAAAGAAGAACGTGTTTATACAAATGATGATGAGATAAGAGAGTTCGGAAATCAAGGCATTCTTGATCCTAAAACCGTATCTTACATCAACCTTTTTATTAATGGAATATTACAGCCACATATAAATTACATCGTAGAACCAGGAAAACTTATACTTACTTCTAGCGATTTACCTCTAGTAGGATCCACTATTATTCTCCAATTTGTAATAATTAATGGATTCGGTTCTGGTGTATATGTTATGGATAGCAAAATAAATCGTTTTATTCCTTTGGGCTCGTTTATTAAGAAACTAATCCGAAGAATTTTTGGATAAATTCAATTGAAGGTGCGAGTCCCCTATCACATTAACGTTAACGATGTTGGGGGACTCGCACCTTTTTTAACGACAGATCAATCATTACATCCAACCTATAATTAAGAATAAAGCTATGGTTGAAGCCCATAAGGAATTTGTTTTTTTGTACACATTTCCTAAACCATAGCCTACAAGGTAAACCAATACAAATAATTAAAGATATATTTCGGTGCTGCAATTCCTGAGATAAACCAGAGAGGAAAGTTTATAGAAACAAAAAGTAAGCCTTAAGGCTGCGGTTTTTCTTCAGAAATAAGAACTTTAAAATCTAGGTAAAAAGCATACAGAACGACTTTGGGCGGCAGCACTACGGACTGATCAAAAAGGAAAAAGCACCTTTCTGTCATTCCTTACGTGTCGCTTCGGCATTAAATGGACCGATAACCACGGACTGTACGGCTTCGCCTACATTCCGTAGGTTTCTGTTCCATTTACGGCTATCGTCGACATACCGAACGAGCCGGAAAACCGGAGAAAAGATTGAAAGATTAAAAGAATAAAAGTAATAGATTGAAAGATCAAAAGAATAAAAGACAAAAGGAGAGCAGCCGAAATGGCTGCTTTTATTGTTTGTTTTTCCCTTTTGCCTTCCGAATCGTAAAACAGCGCAAGCTTTCTAACCTTCCAGCCGGTAGGACACCCGAACCTTTCCGGCTAGAAGCTAAGGAAGTTAGTCAATCGGTCAAGGGGCAAAAAACTTTTTTGCTTAAAGGCGCTTTCGCAACAGCAAAAAACCTTTTGTGCGAAGAGCACCCTTGCCCCATTGCCTATGCGTGTTTTTCGTTCTACTTGCAAAAGGGGAAAAATCCCCCTTTGGGGAACTAACCCCCCGGTAGGACCCCTTATTGAGGAAGGGCTTTAAAAAGCAGCTCAAGCGGCAAAGGCATTTTGATGCAAGTCTGAAAGGTGGAGAAAACGTATATGAAAAATCAAGATCACAACCAAAACAATGGGAATTGTTCAGTAAATATTAATTTAATTTAGTAGCAGATGCAGCAATATCAGAAGGACCCCAAGGGATTTAGCTATCTCTTTACTCAACATGCCGTTATTGTTAATGTTGCCGGAATTCGGATAATGGGTAAGGATGAAATTTATAAATTTTGGAATAAAGCAAGGGAAAGCTTCTTAGCTAACGTAGCCGTAAAGAATGAAGTGGTGAACATCACATTCGTGTTTAATAACAATAGAGTTGTTTAATTTACAATAAAGTCATTTAAAAACGAATAAAGTTGCTTAATTTTTTGTTTCAACGAACGGGGCAGTTGCTTGTTAAATAAAAAGGGAGGATGTAATATGTCTAAGGAATATTTTTAAGTAAATAAAATAGATAACGGAATCTATCATATATTTGATCCGGCACAGGTTGGCTGCACTCTAATCTTAGGTAAAGAAAAAGCATTGCTTTTTGATACATGTTATGGGATTGGTGATTTGAAAACGACTATAAGAACCATTACCGATCTACCCATTATAGCTGTAAATAGTCATGGACATATAGACCATATAGGAGGAAACTGGCAGTTTGATGAGGCCTATATTCATAGTGATGACATTTCTCTTGCTGAACAGCATTCATCAAAACGGATTAGAGAGCAGATAATAACATCTTTTAAAGAACAATTTGTTCCTCCTAATTTTCAATTGATGAATTTATGGAAAGAGAAACAGTACCATTGATACCGGTTAAGGAAGGGCAAATTTTTGACATAAGACAAAGGGAATTGGAAGTACTACATACTCCTGGTCATTCACAAGGTTGTATTTCACTTTTAGATAAAAAAACAGGAACTTTATTATCCGCAGACATTATAACGCCTATGATTTGGATGTTTTTACCAGAAAGTACATCAATAAAAACTCTCGTAAGTAGCCTTAAAAAGCTAAAAGATTTGAGTTTCGATAAGATCGTTTCTCATTTTCAAAATACTTTCCCAAAAGATTTTATTGATAGGCTTATATTGTGCGCTAACAACATTGATGTAAATAAGAGTAAACCTTATAATACTCCATTTATAGGTCAAGAAGCTCAAAAAGGGGCTCTAATTTATGCTGAAGGTGGAGAACCTTTTGTAAGTTCAGATTTTGTATCTATTGTTTTTAATGAAAGTAAGCTATAAGAGGCAGAAACAACTTTATTGTTACTGATTCTTAAAAACGATATTTTTTTCACTAAAGAATTAAACAACTATTTTTTTCAACGTTCGTGTTAACGAACGGTGTTATCCTTATTTAAGAACTAAAAATTAAACATCTTTATTGTTAGTGCACATCTGTAAACATTGTTCTTAGAGAATGTACACCCGTTCGAAAAAGTACACTTTAATAACAAGTTCAATGAATAAACTCGATATTTATTTTAGTCGAGGAAGATGATATTCAAAGTCCTTTAGTGACAACTCTTCCGGAAGGAAAGTATGCCTGTATTTATTATAACGGTAATCATAACAATTCCCCCGAACATTATAGATCCTTACTGAATTGTATTCAAGATAACGGTTTCAAAGTGATTGGGGACTCCATTGAAAGAACAATAATTGACCATTATATTTCAGGAAGTAAAGAAGACTATCTGACGGAAATACAAATACCAATAAAGTGTTGACCCTCCCCTTACAGGAGGGTCTATATTTTTGGTTAAGAACAATATTTAAAAGGAGAAATGCATGACTATATTCACACTCTTTACAAGTTGGATGAAGGTTGAGTGAGGCATGGTAAGCCTCCAACCAAACTGGGTCTGTAGTAACATCCAAGAATGTATGAGTAAATATGGAGATATTGGTATGAGTGTTTCTTTTCCCGGTAATTCGCAAGATGTCAAGGGGCTCTAAATCTCCATTCGTTAACATGGTTACAGTTTAAAATGGAAATGGGAACAGGTCCGGATTAGGTATGTGTTAAAATATGTTCATACTTACAAACCCAACTAAGCTACCAATAAGAACAGCCGCGCTGCTGGGAGGAGCTAATACATATGCTAATTCAATGTACCAAAAAGCTACTAGATGAACTTGAGGTACCCACGGTTACTGAGATAGAAGAAGATCCCTTGTTTTCTTGGCATGCCAATTTATTAAAGGTTGGTCGGAAGAAGACGGTTGTCTTGGTGAATGATCGAAACTTATATGCAATCATCCTCCATGGCCTAAAAGCAAAGGAGATGAAAACTATAAGTAAGTTAATCGTACAGGCCATTCGGGAAACATTCGAAGCGGAGTGTATCAAGGATGAAGTGATCGAGCAGTTTTTGCACCACTCTCCTCATATTGCCTTTTCCAAAACAAAAGATAGAGCATTTGTAGCCAGAATGAACAAGGTATGCGAAAATGTTTATCACTTTGGGGAATTACTGGATAACGATAGCATTAATCAAGTGGAGATGAGCTTAAGGATTAATGGCTTATTAGCAGGAGTAGGGAAGAATGACTACATTTATCCAAAGGAAGAAAAGAATAAGCATTTGGAGGAGTTGGTTGGTCAACCGATTTTTCAATCTGAAGCAGTGGAACTTAAGGTAAAGTTGATGCTTGAGAGACGCGAAGTTTGGCGGAAAATTGTCGTTCCAACTAATACTACTTTTCCTAAATTGCATAGAATTTTACAAATTGCCTTTCACTGGCAGAATAGCCATCTATATGATTTTTATATTTATCCAAGTAACGCGGATGACAAAGTCATCCCGACCAACCAATATAGACCGATTGTAAACCTAGTGTGCAATGAAGAAGCTTTTCATTACCAAGGTGATGTACCAATGAAAATGGATTCAGGTATAAAGCTGTCCGAATATCTTCCGGCTAAGATTGTATACAATTATGACTTTGGAGATAGCTGGCAGCATACTATCGAGTTAGAAAGAGTGATTGAAAACTTCGATCTCAATTATCCTATCTGTTTAGATGGAGAAGGAGCTGCTCCGCCAGAAGATGTAGGAGGAGAACCAGGCTACGAGGCATTTCTTCTTATCATCAGCGATAAAAACCATCCAGACTACGAGCATATGCTGGAATGGGGAATGAAGCAGGGTTATAGTGAGTTTGATGAGGAGAAGATTAATCGAATGTTGCGGAGAGTGTGACAGGATAAAGGAGTCAGATCCTTCATTCCAAAAAGGAAGTGGGGCAAGAGGTTTGGGGATTTTCGGGAAAAAAGTACAGTCAACAAACAGTAAAACGATCTTCCGCAATCGGGCGCGTTTCTTTAATAAGAAGGAACGCCTTTTTAGTGCAGCAAGTGGGCAGTATATTGAAATAAAGTTGGATTAAATTTACCCTTGAAATAGGGGTTTTCTTTTTATTGACGAATTTATATTGGGAAATGAAAAGATTGTTAGAGGTGAAGTGAATGAAAAGGTTTGATCCAGTTGTAGCAGCGAAACAATTTATTGATAAGCACTTTTCAAATTGCCAAGGCGCTTTATTAGCAGGAAGTGTAGTTAGGGGAGAGGCAACAGAAACTTCTGATCCTGATATTGTCATTTTTGATAAAAGACTTACTTCATCATATAGAGAGTCTATGTTTGACTTTGGATGGGCAATAGAGATTTTTGCCCATAATTTAATTTTATACAAATACTTTATCGAAATGGACTGCAAAGCCTTCTATGCCAAGAATGATTTCTGAGGGGATTATTTTAAGAGATGAAGGAATCTTAGAATCTATAAAAAAAGAAGCGAAAGATATATTAGAGAAGGGACCTGAAATATGGTCTAAAGAAATTGTTAGTACAAAGCGATATTTTATAACTGATGCTCTTGATGATTTTTTAGGAAGTAATAACCGAGCTAAAGAAATATTTATAGCTAATAAATTAGCTGATCTCGTTCACGAATTTGTTTTAAGAACTTATCGTCAGTGGAGTGGTTCTTCGAAGTGGATTATTCGTGCTTTGAATCAACATGATGAGAAATTTACCGAAGAGTTCGTAGAAGCCTTTAATGTTTTTTATAAAACAGGTGAGAAAAATAAGGTTGTTCAATTAGTAGATAAGGTTTTGGATCCCTACGGTGAGCGTTTTTTGGAAGGATTTTCTCTAGGAAAAGGAAAAGATAATCCATAAAACCTTATTAAGCAATCGGGGGCATTTTCAAAGTAAGGATTTGCGCCTTTTTTCATGAAAGGGCCATTTAATTGAGTAAGAGGTTGCATAAAACCCCACTTTTTTATGCAGCATCAGGCGTACTTGAGAGCGGGTAATCGTTGATTTATCAACGATGTATAAAATCAAGCATAAACGATAAATGGTGATAAAATGAAACCCCTTGGGTGCGCAAGGGGTTTCATTTAGGTTAGGTTCCGTTAATGTCGGGTTATGTTACTTACCATGAATAGAATATGCATTGTTCCTTCTTTAAAGAACGGGATAAGGTAGTTACAGATGGATGGCTTTTTGTCCATATAGTGAGTAGGTTAAGAACTTGAAATATTCACCTTAAATTAGGAAAAGATAAAATAAGAGGTGATTACTTTGAACTCAATAATTAGGAATTTAGATTTACATGCTAAAGGAAATTGGCTGCCAATCGTGTTATCGATACTATTGTTTTTATATGCTCTTTTTATGACTAAAAAAGAGATAGGTTGGAGAGAATTTTATATTACTTTTGGAGTAATTGGTTATTTTGCTTGGATTGCTGATTCTGTATTAGGAAAAATGTAAATGTTGTTGATTACGGTAGCCCAAACCTTACGGGAATTGATGAGTTTTTAAGCTACAGCTTAATTCCTTCCTCACTTTCAGTTATTTATTTAAACTATTTAAAAAAGACAAATAAATGGATACTAGCCATTACTTTTATCATAATTTCTACTTTAATTGAATGGGCAATGATAAAAGTGGGATATGAAAAACCTCATGGCTGGAGCTTTTTCATTTCAGTCCCCTTGTATTTTATAGTATTTAGTTTTTTACTCCCTTTGCACAGTAAATTTATAAAATGCAAATAACTTCCGCTTTCGGAGATTATGTGAAAGAGATAGACAAAAAAATGTGTGTAACTTCTGCGACGATAGGTCGTGTCATTGATATGGGATTAACTGATCCGTTTAATATGGGCGGGGCTATGGAACCTGCCGCGGTTGATACGATTGAAGCACATTTAAAGGAACGAAACATTGATCCATCCTATTATGATTTAATCATTACTGGTGACCTCGGCAAGATTGGACAAGAAGCTTCCTTCGATTTATTTAAAAAGCATGGAACCCCTATTCGAGAAGAACAATATCAGGATTGTGGTCTGATGATTTATCGAGAGGGACAACCGGTAATTGCAGGAGCTAGTGGAGCAGGATGTTCAGCAACAGTGGTTTATGGCCATCTATTAAACTGTATGAAAAAAGGTGAATTTAAACGAATGTTAGTAGTAGCTAGAGGTGCTTTACTATCACCGTTGTCCTTTCAGCAAAATGAAACAATTCCTTGCATCGCCCATGCGGTATAAATTGAATATGGAGGTAAATAATAAAATGATCTATTTTGGGCTTTTGTCATAGGCGGTATAATTTGTGTCATTGGGCAAATTATGTTCGATGTGTTTAAACTTATGCCTGGACACATGATAAGTACCCTTGTAGTAATTGGTGTTCTACTAGATGGATTAGGTTTATATGAACCCTTAATTGATTTTGCTGGGGCAGGAGCCACGGTACCAATTACGAGCTTTGGAAATGCACTTGTACATGGAGCTATGCAAGAAGCTGAACAACATGGTTTGTCGGAATTATGACGGGTATATTTGAAGTAACGAGCGCGGGTATTTCTGCTGTCATTATCTTCGGTTTTATGGGTGCGCTGATTTTTAAACCAAAGGGATAAGGAGGATGCCGAATGACAATCGGATCAGAAATAAAGCAATCTCTTGCCAGCCTTAAAGGTGTAAGCTGATTTATCTAGTTTAGCGTTACGGACTCAGGACAATGATTCAAAACGTACGTTACATGAAACCATGCTGGTCCTGCGAAGTAATTCAAGAGCTAATAACCAACGGTTCTTAAATTGTGGCATCCATCCTGGATGGCTTTTTCGTTCGTTTACAAATGTATACGGAAGTTTTCAAGTTAAATCATTAAATTTGTCGGGTTTTAATTTCCCTAAATCATTCATAAGCCACGACTTCCTTCGGCTTTCCCCTTAGCGGAAATGATCCGTGCTGCGTCACTGAATTTTCATTTGTAATGTAAAAGATTTGAAGATATACGTCCTTCATAATAATCATCCTCGATGTTTTTTGCTGTAATAACTATGCCATATAAGACACCCTGTGGCAAAGCATGCGGGTCTGACTAAGCGGGCATAAAATCTTGGTTACTGCTACATACTATATTTATCAAAATATTTTAATGAATTGAGGTTTTTCAAAATGGATGAAATGAGAACTACTAATCAAGTAGAAGAAGTAAATAAACACCTTAAAGAAATTCCCAAAGAAGCCGAAGCAAGAAGAATTGAAAATCAGCCTCAAACTGGTAAAAACGAGAAAGCCATCGAGCCGTTTTAAGCAGATCAGACCTGTAGGAAAGCCACAGGTCTGATCTGACGTGGATAACAATAAAACAGAGTAAGGGAAATTTCCCATACTCTGTTTTATTTTATGGAATTGTTTGCTTTACACTGCCGGAGCTCTGTAAAAGGAGGCTTTTATCTGAATCATAATAAAAAAACTGGTGCATTTTTCCTAGTTGAGGCTAAAAGAAGTATGACCGTCAATGTGGCTGTCACTTTTTGTTGTTGAACTAACTGGCAGTTATCTACATTATTCTCATAAAAAAGTTGATAGAATAGCTCTTTTATCTTTGACTATATGTAGCCATTGATAAGTCGTTTAAGGACTTGACTTGGAGCCTCTGTGGGTACGATTTGTCTTGAAAGGCTGAAGCAGTTGTTTCATCAAGCAAACGAGCCTATCATACCCAACTCTCCAAGTAAAGTCCTATGTTTGTATACGTTGAATACTATAAATAATTACTGAATATAACCATTCCACAAAGTTAAAAATCTGCCATTTTTATATCATAAAATACGTTGAATACGATAGAAAATTATACTGTGATAATGGCAGGTTAGTTCAACAAGAAACATATTAATTAATGGAATTATTTATTAACACTTTGCTAAAGTTAGTCTTGGATATTTACAAGAAGTTCTAAAATTTATGATTTAAGGTCGTCCAATAACTGGTAGAGCAATGACCATAATAATGTTCCGATTGCATCTTTATCCACATCGATAAATCCTACTTTCTTTCATAGTTTTAAAGTTGTATCACACCCCCTTAAACACTCTAATCCTTTGCCAAACCTTTATGGTTTGGGGCTTGCGGAGGTTGTTCCAACCATTCGTTTTCAATCATTAAGTTTACACCATCTTTAGCGTATTGAGCATTTTCTGCTGTTAAACGAACATAAGATGTTGCAATATCCATTCTTAAACTTGCTGCTGAAGCAGTTGCATAGTTCGAAATACTTGATGCAATTAACAATGCAATATGAAACATGATTAATTTATCAGAAAAAGGTGTGAAAGTTGAATCTGTGACTTCAAGGTCCCATGCTGCCGGTGCTGGAATGTCATCCTCAGTTAACATGGATGAAAACAGTTGAATATGTTTTTTAGATATTTCTTTACCTCTATTACAATATTCACTAACCTTTTCGGACTTCGCTACTTGGGCAAAACCTTCTAAAAGAGCTCTACCAACTTCATTTGCCTCAAGATTTGCTGCAATATGAGTAATTTCGATTACATTTAGAGGTCTATTATTTAAATTTAAAAAACCACCTAAATACTTCTTTTTATCAATAAAATCAACACTATCAGGAGTTGAAACATAAGGTGGTCTTACAAATAATCCCTTTGATAATAAAACGTTGGCTGTTTTATTATATAGTTCTATTGAGGCTTGTATTGCTTGACTTAGGAAATCACGGACATCAGAATGTGCGGAAGTTGCCAAAGCCACACCATATATAGATAAACCAACTTTTGACATATTTTTAATATAATATAAGTAAAAAGCATCTGAATATAGACGTGGAGAACTTGGATTTACATCTTCGTCAGTAAAACCAACTGGAATTGGTTGATTATCTTTTTTTAGTATTTCTTTGCTCATATTTAACATTTTTTGTGATATATTAAGTGCAAATTCTAAAATTGATTTTATATCTGGTTCATCCACATTAGCCAAAAAATATTCCATAATACATTTAGAAAAACTGTTGTTCACATAGCTACTCCACATAATTGAAATTTCAGAAGATGTCAATCTTGGATTATGTTCTCTCTCCATTTTATTTCCTCCCATAAATCGATAATTATAATATCCACTAGTAACTGGTAGTATATTCAAATTCAAAGATAATTATAGTAACCGATTAATTCTTTATAAAATCAGAGAATCTGATTAAATATAGAATAAAAATCTTATTCAAGTAACGGGGCGGGATAATTGAAGAACATATTTGTTAATCTAAAGAAAAAAGAAGATAAATTGAGGTAATAAAAATGTATGAATTTAAAGAAGAGTTCGATAAAAAAGAAAAAAAATATCAGATTTTCCTATTTTTATTTATTATCTCTGTTTTAATAAATACATTCATTGACATTTTTGATTTGGGAATTGAAAAAGTTTCTCGAGTTCGCATAGTTATTAGCCTTTTAATATACAGTGTAATCCTTTATTTTGGATTGCGTAGAAAGTTTTGGGCTGAGCTTATGATTAAATTTTTTGTCTGGCTAAATATTATTTTATTTTTACTCATTATTACTGTTAAGATTTTAGGGTTGTAGTTCAAATTAATTTTAATGATCTTCAACTAACTGGTGCTTGAGTTGAACAATCAGCTGCTATTCTTGGTGGCTTTTTCTTATTGTGCAACGGGCAGGTTAATGGAAGAAGGGATGGTATTAAATTATAAAAAATGGAAAATGAGGAATAGTGGGAGGGGAAATTGCACTTGAATAAAACGCAAGTAAAGGCTTAGTAGTTTTATTTAATAAGAAAGAGCCTAATTTTAGCTTAAAATTAGGCTTTTTATAATCCAAGACATTGTAAATCAATAGTTTATTATCTCTTTTTTATTATGAAACAAGTTTTAGTCCTATCGCTGCACCTAAAACCATAGCTATGAATACTAACCTTTTCCAATCTTTTGATTCACCATAAAAAAGCATTCCCAATATTGCTCCCCCTGACGCACCAATTCCTGTCCATATCGCATAAGCTGTCCCCATAGGGAGTGTTTCCATTGCATTAGTAAGAAATATAAAGCTTGCTCCAAATCCAAGAACTAATAGAACAAGGGATTTCCAATTACGGTCCTTATGAAGTTTATTTATCATCGCAACACCAAACATTTCAAATAACCCTGCTAAAACTAAAGAAATCCACGCCATTAGGAATCAGCCCCTTCCTGAACGTTATCCTTTGTAACTAATTTCAAACCAATTACACCTGCTAGTAACAGTAAAATCAAAAGTATTTTACTCATTTTGAATGGTTCTCCAAAGAATGTTATTTCAGAAATAACAGTTCCCGTTGTGCCCAAGCCAACAAAAACTGCATATACAGTTCCTACGGGAAGTTTTCGTCCTGCCATAATCATTACATAGAAGCTGATGATGATGGATATAACCGTTCCAGACCAAGTCCAAAATCCCTCAGCGTGTTTTAATCCAATAACCCAAAATACTTCAAAAAAAGCAGCAACAAATACTTTAATCCAGTTTGTGTTCATCCAAATGCCCCCCTAATTTTAAGTTCCCAAAACACATAAAAGCCCGGGAGAAACTGTTTAACAGTAATCTCCCAGGCTTTTATCCCTCCGTGACACAGCAAAAGCTGTGAGTTTTCTCTCGGACCAGACCAACATTAATTGCGGAACCCTAGAAAACATTAAATTATGCAATTGATTTATATTTAACACACATTTTAAATTTATTCAATACCTACATTATGGAAACTTAAATTTATTAAGAAGTTGTATTAATAAAAGTTGAGCTTTCTGATTGTGAGGGAATGGACTTAAGCGAACGGGTGCAAGAGTTGAAGATCAAGCTGCCATTTTGGGGGCTTTTTCTTATTCAACTTAAGTGGCCGGATAGTTCAAAAAGCCATATCCTTTTACGCTCATCTGAGCCACAACTGGGATAGGTACTCACCTAAGTTTACAAAAATGAATATCTTATAGAAACCACTTAAATTACGGAGGAATCTTCATGGGATACTTTGTTACTGTGGAGCCAGGCGTAAAACTATATGTTGAAGATATTAACCCAGGCGGCAGCAAGACCATAGTTTTTATACATGGCTGGCCGTTGAGCCATAAACAGTTCGAATATCAGTTTGATGTTCTTCCTGCAATGGGTTACCGTTGTATCGGCATAGACTGGAGGGGCTTTGGTAATTCAGATAAACCATTGAGTGGCTACACCTTTAATAGACTGGCAGATGATATCCGCACTCTAGTTGGTACACTTCAATTAGACAATTTTACGCTCGCGGGTCACTCTACGGGTGGAGCGATTGCGATTCGATATATGGCTAGATACAACGGTTACGGGGTATCCAAACTTGTCCTTATTGATTCTGCCGCTCCCACAGGCTTTTCAACAGAAACGGCTAATAAATTTCTTAAGGAAACGTTAAATGCCGCCCTAAGATGATGCAGGAAGTAATAGATAGCTTTTTAGTAGTCCCATCCCAGGGACTACTAACGCGATAATGATCGAACACTTAAGCATTTAAAACAATATTCGGCTCGAAGCCGGTGTTGTGTTGAAATTTTTGTTTAGTAAACAGATTTTACAATTTCAAAAATTGGTTCAGTGAAATAGAAATTGTTTTGTCGTCGGATTAAGATGGATGCCTTGTTGTTATAAGTTTTGTTCGCTGCGTATTTTATTGAGTAATACCTGGCAGCCTGCTGAAACAAGACGATAGGTTTCATCAAAATCACCTGTATAAAATGGATCGGGGACATCTTTCCTGTATTTGGTCAGGTCAAGCAGCCTAATGATCTTTGGATGATTAGGCTTGCCGGTTATCCTGTAAATATTTTTTATGTTGCTTTCGTCCATACCGATAATATAGTCGAATTTCCAAAAGTCTTCTTTCTTTAGTCGGCGTCCAACAAGCCCATAAGAAGAGATATTGTATTTCTTCAGAATATCAAGAGTTCCTTCGTGCGGAGGGAAGCCGATTTGCCATGAACTGGTTGCAGCGGAATCAACTGCGATTTTGTTTGTCAAATTTTCTTTTTTGACTAAGTTGCGAAACAAAGCTTCAGCCATCGGTGAACGGCAAATATTCCCCAGGCATACAAATAAAACGTTGATCATGTACTTAACCCCTTTAATTGATCTTATTTTTTTCATTTTAATAGTCTTTTTTGAAATGAATTATGTATTTACAAAATAGTGGATTGGACAGGTGTGTTGTTTTGCACACCTCCAGCCGTTATTGAGGTCTTTTAATACCAAGCTGCTTCAGCGATGATAAGAAATATAAACATACAAAGATTAGAGCAAACCAGCCTCATAAGCACCATCTGCCATGTACAGTGCCTTCTTTTCGTTCGTAATCACAAAGTATGTACAAAACAGAAAAATGGAACGGCGCTAGTGCTATTTTTAGAGACTGTTTCCCAAGAAATCCTTGTGTTTTGTCTTTATTTATTTGTGTTAAAATTACTCTTTTTTGTGTAACAGCTGAATTGCGAAGAACTTCACTTAAGCTGAAGGGGGCTTTCCTTAAAATCTGACTGCTAATTACGGCAGCCTTTTCTTAATGAACTAAAGTGGCAGGTTAGCTGAATAAGTAATCGTTTTTTAAGAGTAGTAAGTATTAATTTAATGTACGAATTTGTGGGAACTAATAATTCAAACCTAGATATTACTATGAATTCTAATCTTTCGATATATAATAACTACGAGGAGGTTGATAACATGAAAGCAATTCAAGTTACACAATTTGGTGGACCTGAGAAATTAGTATATACAGAAGTTGGGGATGTAGTAGCAGGAAAGGGAGAGGTATGTGTTCGATTATATGCGGCGGGCGTCAATCCGAGTGATACTTACACATTAACAGGTACATATGCGTTTTGTATACCTCAGTTGCCTTATACCCCAGGCTTAGACGGTGCTGGGATTGTGGAGGCAATTGGAGAAGAAGTCACAAATGTTCGTGTTGGTGATCGTGTATTTATTGCGTCCTTAATGCGAAGTTATAGTACAGGCACATTTGCACAAAAAGTAGTATGTGATGCAACTTTGGTTCATCCATTACCAGACCATCTATCTTTTGAACAAGGTGCAGCATTAGGGGTACCTGCATTAACAGCATATCGTGCACTATTTCAACGTGCCTGTCTGAAGCCTGGTCAAACCGTGTTTATTCATGGAGCCAGTGGTGGGGTTGGATTACAGGTTGTGCAAATGGCGAAATCTCACGGTGCTAAAGTGATTGGAACAGCAAGTAAGCCAGAGGGTAAAAAAATGGTTCAGCAAGCTGGTGCAGATTTTGTCATTGATCATGTGACAGAAGCAACGATTGAAGATGTGCTAGACTTAACAGATGGCAATGGACCTGATGTAATTATTGAGTTTTTAGCAAATAAGAATTTAGAAACAGATTTTAAGCTGATTGCACCATTTGGTAAAATTGTAATTATTGGAAATCGTGGTTCAATAGAAATAAATCCACGACTTGCAATGCAAAAGGAATGTGATATTTTAGCAACATCTCTTTGGAACGCACCAAAAGATGAATATGAACAAAGCATTCATGGTGTAATTGGCATGCTAACAAGTGGTGCACTTCGTCCAATTATTGGTACAACTTTGCCGCTCCAGCAAGCGTCGCAGGGCTTTGAACAGCTAGCAAGAGGTATAGGAAATGGTAAACTTGTTTTGATAATTGACTAATTATTCTACATAATTAAAAGCACTCGCTCAATAACTTTTATTAAAAGACAACTATTTTGAAACATTGTGAAAAATTTAATGGATGCTTATGTTAAAGATGGGATGGCTGCGGCGATCCCGTTTTCTTATTGTGCCAACGGGGAGTTTAATTGAAGAGGAACAACTGATAAAATAGCTATAAATCAAATTTAAAAAGGTGTGGTTATTTTGTGGGACAAGTAAGAATGTACAGAATATCTCTGCTATTAATATTGGTTTTTATGGTAGCAGAAATATTATTGTTTCTATTGTCCATTATGGCTTTAAGGGCTGCCCCAATTGTGTCAATTTTGATGGTTATTTTTTCAACTTTTACGATAGGCTCTTCAATTTATCTTTTGGCGAAAAAGAAATAAAGGCAAAGGATTTTATTGGGATGATGAAGGAAATAAAAAGGTAAAATTAGGATTGATGGCGAATGGATAATGTTAATCGACGATTATTATTATCCATGATTGTTGTTAAAAGTTCTATTTTTAATTCATTTATTTATTGAATAAACTTTATTAGGAGGTAATTAAATTGGAACAACGAATTGATTATTACAAGGTAGCACCAGAGGCACTTAATATAATGATGGAAATGGAGAAGTTTACAAAAACTACAGGTATAGACCGTAAACTTCGTGAACTTATAAAAATTCGGGCTTCCCAAATAAATGGGTGTGCATATTGTTTGAATATGCACACAGCAGATGCTAGAAAAATGGGAGAAACGGAACAACGTTTATATTGTATTAGTGCTTGGAAAGAGTGCACATTTTACACAGATGCAGAAAAAGTAGCTTTAGAGTTAACTGAACATGTGACATTAATACCGACAAAACGTGTTCCAGATGAGCTTTATCAACGAGTACGTGAACACTATGACGAGAAACAGTATGTTGACCTTGTTCTAATTATTAATCAAATTAATAGTTGGAATAGAATTTCTATTGCAATGGGGAATACAGCAACTGAAAAATAATTATTCTCTGGCGATCATCATTTGGGTGTTCGTCACAGGTTGTAGACAAAAGGCATCCAAATGAACCAAGTTGGATGCTTTTTTCCATTTTATACTTATATAGAGTATAAAAATCCCCCCTTACTTGGTCTTCCTTATGCCATTTCAAAATTTTTTATAGTTTTCCAGTATGATGGTCGCCTTTATTCTTATTACACAGGAAAGATTGTGAAATATTGTACTTAAACTTACGGGTGCAATAGTGAAAACAGCAACGCAGTAGAGATGCGTTGCTGTTTTTATTGTTAAAATAACTCTGTTTGCGGCGAAAAGCCTTCAATACGTTTATCAAATTCATACATTTCCCATGCTTTAGATAATAACAAATTTCATCTCTCCCAAAAAATTTCTTTTTTTCAGGAGTTATTGACCTGATTCTAAAAATTGAAACCGGCAGTTCTTATTAAGCTAAAGGCTCATTTAGTTTAATAAAACTGACTTAATCATTTTATATATTGTAGATATGGTTATTGAAAATAAAGTATTAAATGTAAAACCATATCATAAGTATTGGAATTGAAAAGGAGTTTTTCTCGGTTTTTTTTTCTTCTTGTTTTCGTTTTATCTCCAACTTTCTTCCTTTTTATTATAAAGGGAAAATACAAGGTGAGTGAATATGTTGAAAAATAGAATAAAATTAATCGGTTTTCTTTTTGGTCAAGAAAAAGAAAGAGGTCTTCAAACAAAAATGATTAAAGTATCTAGTGGAGAAAGGACAATCAAATTAACCGTTCAAGTTGCAGATACTCAAGAAAAAAGAGATAAGGGCTTAATGTTTGTTGAAAAATTACCCAAAAACGAGGGGATGCTATTTGTGTTTTCAGGAAAAACATATGGCGGTTTTTGGATGAAAAACACCTTAATTCCTTTATCTGTTGCTTTTCTTGATTCAGATGGGAAAATTCTAAAAATATTAGATATGGTGCCTTGTAAATCAGATGAATGTCCTACTTATGATCCGAAACTTTCTTATCATTATGCTCTCGAAGTCAATCTTAGATGGTTTGAAAAGAATCAAATCAAAGAAGGGGATTTTGTAAAGTTTTAAAAAAATCATCTCACCTCTATGAGTTCGCAGAGGTGAGATGATTTTTTTATGTAGGCTAATTCCCCCTAAGGATTAGCTAGTCCATTCTTTCGAGATAATCCTCCCAGGGACCCTTCGTTAGAATGGATTTTTTATGCTATTTAAGTCTAAGGGGTTAATTTTTTTAAAATTTGCACACTCTATAAATCGGAGGTGAGCAAAATGGAAAACCAAAATAATCGTCAAGGAAATAATAATCGTGAAAATAACAATAACATCGGCGGAGTTATGAACAATATTGGCAAGGCAATTGAAAATGTTGTTGACGCAGTTACTGGTGATAATCAAAATAATCAACAAAAAGGTCGTAACAATAACAACAATCGTTAATATTTAAACTAAAACGCCAAATAATGGCGTTTTTTTAAGTCTTAGAGGACATCATTCAATCGCTTCTTCTGTTTTGTCTTAATGTTCTGGTGGAGCAATAACCGGGTTATTGGGGGCATTTGAGTTTGTTGAAACATGAGCGGTTGCTCCTGGTGATTCACCACCGCCTGAAATGGAGCCTGCAAAAGATGGCATACCTTCCCCGTTTTTAGTCGGTTGAGCTGCTGTTTTTAAACCTGTTATATTTTTCATGTCTGGCATGTTTTCACCTCCTTTAAAATAGTTTGCACTTTTAAATTATTTTCTATTATGAATGTAACAATCTAGATATAAGGTTACATTCGCGGAAATTAGGAGAACCCTTGATCCATAAGGGATTGAAGTATAAATCTAGTTTACGCCCGACCAATAAAAGTACTTGTCCCTGTCTTTTCGAAACGGAACAAGGCTTGCGACATACCATCCACTATATCATCATGTTTGTAATTCGGAAAACTGACCACTTCTTCAACGAAATCATAATATGTACCGATATTTTTCTTTTCTTATTGAGGATACGACTAATAAATCTTTAATTGGTTTATCCGATACTATAAATGACTTTTTATATTGAGGATAAGTTTGTGGCAGTAAACCCTTTGCACGTTAAGAAAAGCAAGGAACTCGATGATAATTCGCCAACTAAAAACGATGTAAAGGACGCCAAAGTAATAGCTCAGCTGGTCAAAGACGGAAGATACGCCGAACCTACTATCCCACAAGGAGTTTATGCCGAGCTCCGAGTGGCAAAGAAAATTCGCGATCTTTTAACTGATGATCTTCAAACTGTCCAAGGGCATGGCTGACATCCACCTCATGGAAAGGTTGGACGAAGGAATTTGAGAGCGAAGACTCTGTGAGACATGGGAGGGTTGACCTCCATGAGAAATGTGGACATCCACCAGTGCGATCATATTTTGACTCATCCACCAATTTCTGTAAGTGATTGGTTAAATTCTTATTTTATACACAATGATATCAATGTGGGCTTTTTTATCATACATTAATTTGGAGGTGATAAAAATGCCAAGAGTAAATTATAGAAGTTATGAAGTAGATGAAATGGCAAGAATGATGAGAGCCGAAGCAGAAGGTGAAGGAAAACAAGGAATGTTATATGTTGGGAATGTAATTGTAAATCGTGCTAAGGCAGATTGTTTAGATTTTAAAGATGTAAGAACCATTCATGATGTAATATTTCAAATACAAGGTGGAAATTATTCTTTTGAAGCAGTACAAAAAGGAAATGTTTTTTATCAAAGAGCTAGAACTTCTGAAAAAAGATTAGCAAAACAAAATTTAAATTATTGGAGAGTAAATCCAGCTAAGTATTCTCTTTGGTATTTTAATCCAGTTGGTGAAGGTCCATGTCCTCCAACCTGGTATGATCAACCTTTTGCTGGTCAGTATAAAGAACATTGTTTTTATGAACCGATTGCTGGTACTTGTGCTAGTGTTTATATCGGAAGTTAAGCTTACTCTTTTTTCAATCGTTGTTTTGGTGTATTTTTATCTTACGAAATAAAAAGGGAACTTCCTGGTTAGCAGGTGTTCCCTTTATATATATCAAACATTGAGTAATAGTATTATCCTAGAAAGT
Organism: Neobacillus sp. C211; assembly: GCF_051842875.1. Taxonomy (NCBI): domain Bacteria; kingdom Bacillati; phylum Bacillota; class Bacilli; order Caryophanales; family Bacillaceae; genus Neobacillus; species Neobacillus sp. C211. The sequence goes on along the minus strand of NZ_JBPXRO010000023.1, from coordinate 70,100 downwards.
AAGATTGTGAAATATTGACTTAAACTAAATGAGTTAAACAATGAGTTGCTTTGGCTACTCATTGTTTTATTGTGTTAACGGATGCAGGTTAATCAAGAAGGAGTTCACCTAAAATGCATACTAAAACAAAAGTGCTGCCAACAGTTGGCAACACGAACGGTTTATTTCAAACTAAATGAAATAGCTTTTGTAATAAAAGAATGTAATGATAATCGAAAATAAAGTATAAGCAACGGAAGCTAAGATTGGAATTCTACCAAATTTAGCTCCTCTTTTTCGCTCAACCTCCATGTAGGTTTGGCTGTTAAATAAGTCGGTCATTGGATTATTCTGTGCGGTAATTAGGATTCCAAGTATTCCAACTGGAAATGTTAAATCAACAATATTTACTTGAAAAAGATATGCTGCACCGAAATTAAGAGCCATTAGAATCGAAAAGGTTACTAAAAATGCAAGTATTTTGTTCACGTTGTTTTCTCCCTTTAATGGTTCTGATTATATTTAGTTTAAAAGAGGGACAAGTTTTGGACAAGTGTACATTAATTCCAATTAAAATATTTTAATGAACAGTATGACACTAATGTGCATATACAACCTTCCACCAGGAGGTGAACGGTCTGAATTTGTTGCTTACCAGTGGTAGAAGCAAATAAGAAAAGAAATGCCCTATGACCTAGAGTACGACTAGAAAAAGAAGTATCACTTAGAATGGACCGTTGAGGAATACCTGATAGGTGTTCCAATATCATTAGATAGTTTATTCGGAGAGGTTAGATAGGAATAGGTTAATGACGAAAATTGGACAAGGAGATGGTTTAAGTGTTCAGAAGAGAACTTGATAAAGACGGAAATCAAAATTTCTTTAGAGGTTTAGAAAGTGCTACATAAGATCATTCAAATATTTTAACTTGTTTCACGAACATATTTTGTTTAATTAATAAATATCCTTAGTAATATAGTTGTAGAAAAGAAGGGGTGGAGGCAATGGTTAAGGTAGGAAAAGATGATTTTGTAAAAGGGATGGTACCTCACCATAATCATGGCTCTGTTGATTATACTTCGATGGAGGCAGGGCATGTTCATCAGTGTTTAGATGTTACTTCTCCTGCGATTCCAACTCAGGACGGTAGCCATATTCATTATACGGAGGGATATGTGGTCTTTGAAAACGGGCATACCCATCATTATAAGGCTCATTCAGGACCCGCTATTCCAGTGGGAAATGGAATGCATGTTCATTATTATGATTTTTATACAACGGAAGACGATGGACATAGACACCATATTAAAGGTGTTGACCAGGCAGCTCCAGGTAATAAGTAGAAAATAAAATAATTCTATATTTAGCAAAAAAACAGTAAACCAACCTAAACTTTGATAGGTTGGTTATTTATTTATACTTAACAAAATAAGTAGGCGGGCTTCATTTTTCTAAACAGTAATATCAATGTCAGATGAAGATCGTTTTTTTTAGAATATGAAAAAATGCACAATTTAACTAAGCTTTTGCTCTATGTATATTTTAATGACTTTGTTAGTAAGAATAGAACAAGTGCAGTAATTAGGGGGCTTCCAAAAAAACGGGGATGAAACCATATTTCATGCTGATAAAGGTGTTACATCTGGATTGTTTGTTGAACGCTCTTTAAATGAAAAACGTTTTTGGGCTAGGATCATGAAAGAACATTCTTTATTTTTCAATTGGGTTTTTAGAACAGAGGAAACTCAACTAATTCAATTGGCGAATCAATTTTACCGAACAAAGCCTGTATTAATGATTACTTGGTAATCACTGATACAGGCTTTATCTATCAAATTTTAATTGTCCATATATATTTAACTTTAGGGTCCTTCTTTTTTAAAATTTGAACTCTATCCCGTTTTCTATATAGATTGTGTTTTGTAATCCAGTTTGGTTTACCAGATATTCAAATACATTTTTTGCTGCGCTTCTGATCATTACACTCAGACCTAAGTTGTCAAACACACGTGCATAGCAGCGGATTATCAACGTATCATTTTCTCTTAACAAATGATAATAGACGGTTTCTTTCTGTATTTTCGAAAAACAGTGGATAAATAGATATTCATCTGTTGGTTCTATTCCTTTTATGAAAAGTTCTTTTTGAACTATTCGTTTTATTTCCGCCATTTGATTCTCTGATAAATTTATTCTCATACCAGCTTCACCATCTTATTTTTTATCGGTATTCCATCCATTTTCATTATACGAGAGTGCAAGTTCTCCTGTCACAAGCGCAATCGAATTAGTTAATGGGGGTCTGACCCCCATTACTATATTTCCTCACTTGGACTCCTCTTAAATTCTTGCAAACTTAAATGTAATTAGCGTTTTCGATCAGATGTTTAATATTTTGAAGCTGAAAAGCCCCATAGATTCTATCTTTGGAGGTAAGCTCATGGATAAAATACTGTTGTAACTGTTCTTTATCAGTAACCCGTTTTACGATGCTGTTATCCGACCAATCGTGAACCTCTTTTTCATTTTCATCGTAATTAAAGAATACCAAGGTGTTGATCCATGTTGTAATATCTTGACCTTGTAAAAAATTGGATAGGATGACGGCTGTCTCCTGAACCTGACTAATTGGATTTTCATACGTCTTCACAGTTAATGCACCTGACTCATCCTTATCAAATACGAGCGTTTCCTCTTTTTCACTGTCTACTATCTCTGTTAGGAACGAAAACTTGTGGCTGCCCATTCTTTTTAATCCCAAAACGATGTGGCCTTTCCAGTGTTTTGTTTCTATTACATATATACCGGTTGATAAAAGGACGATGTGATCGATCTGCCGCTTATTACCGTTTATCTCAGGAATAAAAATGTTCGGCATAATGATCATTTCATCTGGTGAAATAAGTGTTTTTCTAACTAGATCTGATTTGAAATTTTCAAGGAACTGATGGGTAATGATTTCCTCACCATTTCGATAATTTTTCCGAATCACTTCATTTTCGATCAACAGTTTTTCTATTTCACGTTGGAATGATTCGTTCAAAAGCATGACCTTCTCATCGAATTTAGTTGCTGCTGTTTCCATCGAAGCCTTTTGCCATTCTTTAATGGCTGTTACCTCTTGGAAATGGTTGCTTCTCATTTCTTTTTGTTTCGCCTTTTCCTTTTTTACGATAAAAATAAGCCAAGCGACAGATGCAGCTAGTACTGTGGAAATAATTAACCAGGTCATTTCATTTCTCCTTGTCTACCAGATCAGATTTAATAGTTTTTTAATAGCATTTTATCTAATTCTCGGACTTTATCATAGGAATCTACTAATTTTTCAGGTACCAATGTTCTGCCAGAATCCCAAGCATTCGTTTCTATTTTAGCTAGAAGCTGTGCTTTTTCTTCATCCTCGAAATATTTTAATACCCTTAAATCATGTTTGTTATTCTTAAATTCTAAGTAATAACCGAGTTGACGATATAGGATAATTTTAACACAATCTTCATCTGTCTCTTTAATTTTAAAGTTAATATTTGCAATATATCCATTAATTTGTAAATAGTTAAACTTAATCGTATTTGTCGTTACATTAAAGCTCATAGGTGAAAGTAGTTTATTGTTCATTTCATAATCAATAGTTAATTGGTGCTCTTGCAAAGTATTTTCAATTATTTCCTCAATATCTCTTATATAAAGCATTTTATCAATCGCTACCTTTCAAAATCTACTACTCTTATTTTTAAGAAATGATAGGAGAAAGTAAATCCTTCTATTTTCCTTTAGACTTTATTCCTATCGCATTTGAGTTGATTACCATTAAAAGAAAACCCGCCAATCAAAATATTAGCGGGATATCGTATTATAAGGTCTGTTCGATGCGTATTTTCTCGAGTAATGCTTGGCAACCCTGTGAAATAAGATCATAGGTTTCCTGAAAATCACCTGTGTAATAAGGATCGGGGACATCTTTATTCTGTTCAGATAAATCAAGCAGACGAATGATTTTTGGATGATTAGGCTTGCCGGTTATCTCAGAAATATTCTTTGTGTTCCTTTCATCCATGCCGATGATGTAATCGAATTTTTCAAAGTCTTCCCTTGTTAATTGGCGTACGACCAGACCATCTGATAAGATGTTGTAAGTTTTTAAAATCGCTAGGGTTCCTTTATGTGGAGGAGATCCAATATGCCATGCACTTGTAGCAGCGGAATCGCAGGCTACTTTATTGGTCAAATTTCCTTTTTTCAGTAAGTCGCGAAACAAAGCTTCAGCCATCGGAGAACGGCAAATGTTTCCTAAGCAGACAAATAACACATTGATCATGTTAATAACTCCTTTTTCCTTATCTAACAAATAGTTTACTTAATTTGATTACTTTAAGTAAAGTGGAAACCTATAGTGGTTTTGATTTGACTAAAGTGTAGACATTAGGGTTTTCCACTTTGATGTATTTATAATACACAATTGATATTGAGGGAATAATTACGGAACCCAACGATTTGATATATGTAGCATATTCGATGTTTTTAATTAACGAACTTTTAGCGAAAATAGATACATAAAAACACCAAAAGGCTGCCATCATTCCAAATTCGTACTTTAACTTAGTCAACTACTATTCATTACTGCAAATTTAATTATAAAGAAGCTGAAGAATTCTTTTTTAGCGCGGCAAATACATAATCGTTCATCACGATATTGTATTTTTGTTCTAACTTTTTAAGCATCGAGCACTTTGGCGGGAATCATAAACCCAGTTAACAATGGTAAAACAATAACAAAATAGGAAAATATTTTTTTGTATTAAATCTAGAATCTCCATGATCATGGTTACAATTATGTTCATCGTGATGGCAATGATGATGACTATTATCCCTAGCTTTCCATATTCTTGTATTTTGGATAAAAAACAAAATCAAAAATTTAATAGAAGCTATTTGGCTAAGGCCTTCATATTTTGGATTAATAAACTTTGTCATTTCTCCGGTAAAATGCATCTTAAAAAGCAAACATGAAAAAGATAGTAAAATAAACGCTCTTATAGCCTGCTGAAAATGGAATTGCACGCCTTGTCCTCCTTATAATAAACTTTGGACCAGCATTAAAGTGATAAAGACAATCGAAACAATCAATGCCAACACAACCATAACAAACCTAAATCGAAATACGCTTATCATCATAATTGTATTTTTTAAATCCATCATTGGTCCGAATATTAGGAAGCCAAGGATGGATGTAAGTGGAAAGATACTGCTGAAGGAAGCGCCGATAAAGGCATCGGCTTCAGAACAGAGGGATAAAAAGTAAGCCAATCCCATCATTACAAGTAATGAAGATGTAGGACCACTTCCAGTTTCCAACAAGGCTCTTGCCGGCATATAGGTTTGTACAGTGGCAGCAATTAAAGCTCCCATGATAAGATATTTCCCCATATCAAAGAACTCATCAATTGAATGTATAAGCATTGACCAAAACCGGTTAGAAAAAGGTTCATTCAAGTTAAAGAAGATAGCTTTTTCCGCTTGACATAAGAAACGAAATTGATATAGAATGCAAATCGTAATCATTTCGATTGAAAAAAGGAGGAAAATGAGGTATGCGAGTAAAAATATCCCTGCAATGTACAGAAACAGGTGATAGAAATTACATCACCACTAAAAATAAAAGAAATAATCCTGAAAGGCTAGAATTAAGGAAATATTCTCCTCGATTGAAACGCTACACAATACATAGAGAAACTAAGTAGGAACAATGGATTGAATTCAATTAACATTAGCAATGTTCGACTTTTCTATGTTTAAGTGCATTCTATAAATCGTAATCATTTTGATTTAAAAAAGTAAATGGAAGGAAGGATTACTATGAAAGACACAAGAATTCCGGTAACCGTTTTAAGTGGCTATCTAGGAGCAGGAAAGACGACATTATTAAATCATATTCTCCAAAACCGCGAAGGATTAAGAGTTGCTGTTATTGTCAATGACATGAGCGAAATTAATGTGGATGCCGAGCTGGTAAAGCAAGGAGGAGGGCTAAATAGGACAGAAGAAAAGCTAGTTGAATTATCAAATGGGTGCATTTGTTGTACATTAAGAGAGGATCTTTTAAAAGAAGTGGAACGGCTGGTGAAGTTAGGAAATATTGATTATATAGTGATTGAATCAACAGGTATTAGTGAACCGGTGCCAGTTGCTCAAACATTCTCCTACGTTGATGAGGAACTGGGGATTGACCTTACAGTGTATTGTAGACTAGATACCATGGTTACGGTTGTTGATGCAAACAGGTTTTGGCATGATTTTGCCTCAGGTGATCTGCTTTTGGAAAGAAGCCAGGCATTAGGTGAAGATGACGATCGATCCGTTGCGGACTTATTGATAGACCAAATTGAGTTTTGTGATGTTTTAGTCCTTAATAAATGTGATTTACTAAAAGAGGAACAATTAAATCAATTGGAGGTATTTTTAAGAAAGCTTAATCCCGAAGCGAAATTACACCGTTCCGTTAAGGGGAAAATTCCAACTTCAGAAATTTTAGATACAAAATTATTTAATTTTGAAACAGCAAGCGAATCTGCAGGTTGGTTAAAAGAACTGGAGGCACCTGAGCATTTACCAGAAACAGAAGAATATGGGATCAGTTCCTTCGTTTATAGAAGCAACGTCCCATTTCATTCTGAAAGATTTAATCGATGGGTAGAAGAAATGCCCGAAGAAATAGTAAGGGCAAAGGGAATAGCATGGTGCGCAACCAGGAATGACCTAGCTTTATTGTTCTCACAGGCAGGTCCATCTGTACAATTAGAGCCTGTTACTTATTGGGTAGCATCTTTGCCTCCAGAACAACAAACCCAGTATCTAAAGGAAGACCCTGCATTTAAAAATCACTGGGATGAAAAGTTTGGAGATCGTAAAAATGAACTGGTTCTAATCGGAATCGACATGGATAGAAATCTTGTGAAAGCCTCTTTAGATCGTTGTTTATTGACCGAAGAGGAAATGACACAAAATTGGAATGAAATGAAGGATCCTTTTGTATGGACAATTACTTCAGCTGTGTAATTCTTATTGGCTAGGATGTAAGTTAGTTAAAGAAGACCATATATCACCAATACCTTAACGGTTGTAAAATAAGAAACCCTGATAAAACTCGTTAAATAATTTAACTAGTTTTATCAGGGATTTATTTTTTCTAAATATAAAGGGATTACTCAATCAGCACTCCTGCATCAAACACATAAGGCTGCTTAGGAGCTTCTATTTTTGAAATTTGTTTTATTTTTATGATTGGGATAGAACCTCCTTCATATTGGGTTTGCTCAATCGTACCTGTTAGTTGTACCCATTTATCCTTTGGTAAGGTAGCTACATTCCCTTTTGCCATCATTCCATATACAGAGGCATCTGCAGTACAACAGGTAATGCTAAATCGAGCCACTATAATTTGATTTTGCATAAAATTCTTTTCCCTATAAACAAACCCTCTTGTGGTAACGGTTTTACCTATCATACTTGATAGATTTTCTTGAATGATATTCATCATGGGGACATAAAGCTCATCATTAATTTTTATATTTTTTGTCTGTAACATTTTCTCTTTTAATTTGGAATATTCCGTCTCAGTTAATGGCTCAGGTTGATTATCGAGTAAACTGGATGTAGGATTGATTTTACTATTATCAGAAGATGAGTTTGTTTTTGCTGATTATGTATTATTTTTAACAGCTTTGATTTGATTAGTGTTTTGTGAACTTGCTCCAAGTTTAATGTTTCTGTTCATCGCTACAGAGCTGTCCAGCACATTATTTGCAAAAAGAAATCCAGTAGTTATAGGAATAATAAACAATAAATAAAGAAACAAACTTTTACCGAATGTATTTGGAAAAGAATGATCGCTATCGCAATCACAATGGTAAATATGTTTTTGATTCGAAGTTCCTCTTAGGATCAAAAGCACTCCTAAAATAAGTAGAACAAATATAGTAAAGTAAATAAAACGAAGCATTTTAGGTGCAATCAGAAGTGAGATATTATTTGTAAGAAGTAATTTAAATAAGAGTAACATAAAACCAATTAGAATGATTCCCCTCAAAAGATGATGGAAAGAAAAATCATGTCCTTTATGTTTCTTCTTCATAATAGCACCTCCTAAATGATGAATTGCTGCAAGATATAAACCGATAAATAAACTACAATTGGCGTTACCAATAGTAAAAATAGGACAAATTTTTTCTTGAAATAGGCGAATAACATTAAGGTGTTTTTTATGTCAATCATTGGACCAAAGACTAGAAAAGCAAGGAGTGCTCCTTTTGTAAAGGTAGAACCGAATGAGGAAGCAACAAAAGCATCTGCTGAAGAACACACCGACAGAACATAAGCAAACCCCATCATAACCCCTGGTGCAAAGGTTGTGTTTGTCCCTATTGACAATAGTGCATTTCGGTCAAGGAATGCTTGAAACAGACTGGCTAAAAAGGCTCCTATGAATAAATATTTTCCAGTATCAAATAATTCATCACTAGCATGGTAGAACGTTTCTAGAAATTTATTCCCTTTAGGATGATGGTGCTCATGCTCATGATGTTGACCTTGTGCAGTTGTTTTTAAGATATTTTCCCTCCTAAATTGTCGGTAAATAATTAATCCAATTAAAATGGAACTTATCAAACCTACAAGCATTCTAGCATTAGCAATATAGGGTGTACTTTTAAAAGCGAAATAAGTGGAAGCATAGACAACAGGATTTATGATTGGAGCACTTAACATAAAGACAACACCAACATGCGAAGGCATGCCCTTTTTAATTAACCTGCGAACCACTGGAATAATCGCACATTCACAAATTGGGAAGATAATACCAAGCAATGCTGCGGGTATGACTGCTAAATAAGCATTACGAGGCAATAGTTTGCGAATTGCATTCTCGGAAACAAATGATTGAATAATCGCTGAAACAAATACGCCTAATAAAATAAAAGGAATGGCTTCTAAAATAATACTTAGGAAAATGGTATTAACATTAAAAAAGGAACTTGGAATTCTAGTAAAAATGGGGAGGTCTTTAATCTCCTCTGCAAAGAGGAAGAGAAACAAGAATAAACAAAATATTAGTAGAATTAAACAATCTTTTAGAATTTTATAAATATAGGTCACAACAAAATCTACCTCCTCGAATCTATCATTCCTATCATATGGATATGCTGTCCTAGTGAATTAATTCATTAAAAATGGGTTGACGAAATTAAAATCTCATTATAAAATACAATTCGTAATAGTTACGATTTACGAAGATCTAACAAACTTTGATTATAAGAAATTAGTATTTTATTTAAATCGTAATGATTCCTAATTAATAATATGCTGGAGGTATACATGAAAAAGCTTATTGGTACATTTATTATTTTTCTTCTGTTCTTAAGTGGTTGCTCCAACGCAGTATCGACGAAAAATGAAAAGACTATTGAAGGATCCAAAAAAATGCAAATTGTTACTACATTTTATCCGATGTACTTTTTTGCCCAAAAAGTGGCTGGCAATTCAGCAAACGTTGAACTATTAGTTCCGAACGGTGCAGAACCGCATGATTGGGAGCCCACTGCAAAGGATATGGCTAAAATTCAAGATGCAGATATGTTTATCTACAATAGCCGTTATTTTGAAACCTGGACTGAAAAAGTTTTAAAGAGTATTAATGATTCAAATTTAAAAGTAATTGAGGCTTCAAATGGGATTGAATTGATGGATGCACTAGAATCAGAAGATGAGGAAGAAGAGGGTCACTCTGAGCATGCATCTTCCAAAGACCCGCATGTTTGGTTATCTCCGGTATTAGCTCAGCAAGAGGTTAACAATATCGCTAAGGCTTTAGAACAAGCAGATCCTAAAAATAAAGACCAGTTTGAAAAAAATGCTGCAGCTTTAAATTCTCAGCTTACCGATTTAGATCGCTTATATAAAGAGACCATTGGTAAAGCTCAGAAAAAGGAATTTGTTACACAACATGCTGCTTTTGGTTATTTGGCAAAACAATATGGCTTAACTCAAATTCCTATAGCAGGTTTATCACCTGATGTGGAACCTACATTAGGGAAATTGGCTGCATTAACGGAATTAACAAAGAAGGATAATGTGAAAATTATTTATTTTGAGGAACTAACCTCTTCAAAAGTAGCTCAGACGTTAGCCAGTGAAATAGGTGCTAAAACTGAAGTTTTAAATCCATTGGAAGGATTAACAAAAGAAGAGCAAGAAAAAGGTTTAGACTATTTAGATGTTATGAAAAAAAATCTTGAGGCATTAAAACTATCTATTTTAGAGTAATACTTATATGAGGCTAGGATTATTAATCCGAGTAAAGACTAAATTTGTTGTTTATTTTTTCTAGAAAAGTATGTTTGTGCATTTTCCTTAAGTTAAGGTCCTCTCGGAGGGCCTTTTTTGTACCCTAAGTTTGTCCAAATGTAGTGTTGAAGTTTAATCAATTAATAAAAAACTATGTCTGATTCCCTTACAATATTGTTCAAAATTCACTGAACAAGGAGTATATTCAGGTTAACAAGTTAACAAATATGTTTAAATTTTAAAAATATATAGACACTTATGTATAATTTGTTATAAAATTAGGTAAAGGTATTACATAATAAACAATAATGTTCATTCTATGAAGGAGGTTTGAAGGCAATGGAATTATTAATGAGAAATATGTTTCAATCGCTTGGGAAGAATACCTCAGCTAACAAACTAGCAAAAAAATACGGCTTGCGTTTTGGAGCAGGGCGATTTGTAGCAGGGGAATCCATCCAAACAGCGATTGATTCCGTGAAAAAGTTGAATCGTGATGGGAAAATGGTCACCTTAGACCACCTGGGGGAATTTGTTTATACAGAAGAAGAAGCACAGGAATCAACGGCTATGTGCGTTCAAACCCTCGATGCTATTGCCGAAGCAGGGGTCAATTCCAATCTTTCTCTTAAAATGACTTCGCTTGGCCTAGATATTAGCAAAGAGTTATGTATGAAGAATATGCGTAAAATTCTTAACCGGGCTAAACTCCATCAAAATTTTGTCAGAATCGATATGGAAGATTATGATCACTGTCAAGTATCATTGGATATTTATAAAGAGCTTCGAAAGGAATATGACAATGTAGGACTTGTTATTCAAGCCTACCTTTTTAGAACAGAACAGGATATCGACGACTTAAATCAACTGAATGCAAACCTGCGTCTCGTAAAAGGGGCATACAAAGAGTCTCCGGCCGTTGCTTTTCCGGAGAAAAAAGAGGTCGATGAAAATTATAAAAAGATTATTAAGCAGCATCTATTAAACGGCAACTATACAGCGGTAGCCACCCATGATGAAGCGATGATTGAATATACAAAAACGCTAGTCAGTGAACACCGAATAGCTAAAGAGCAATTTGAGTTCCAAATGCTCTATGGAATTTGTGAGGATATCCAAGCAAAACTAGTAAAAGAAGGGTTTAATGTCCGTGTGTATGTGCCTTACGGGGTAGACTGGTTTGGTTATTTTATGAGACGGTTGGCTGAAAGACCAGCCAATGTATGGTTTGTTCTTAAAAATCTATTAAAATAGCAACTTCACATAAAAAGGAGTCGGAAGATTATGATAACTGCAACACAACAAACACCATTTAAAAATGAGCCTTTTACGAATTTTTCTCTGGAAGAAAATAAGCAATCGATGGCTACAGCTCTTGCAAAAGTGAAAACGGAGCTAGGCAGGAAGTATCCGCTCGTGATAGGTAATGAAAAGTTATTTACCGAAGAACAAACCATTTCCATTAATCCAGGAAATGTAGATGAAGTCATCGGATCTGTTAGTAAAGGGAACAAGGAATTGGCTGAACAAGCGATGCAGGAAGCGTCGAAAAACTTTGAAACCTGGAAAAAAGTTGCTCCGGCTAAGCGCGCGGAATATCTATTCAAAGCAGCAGATTTAATGAGACAGCGTAAGCACGAGTTTTCTTCTTACCTTGTCTATGAATCTGGGAAAAACTGGGCTGAAGCTGACGCTGATACAGCAGAAGCCATCGATTTTATGGAATTCTATGCAAGAGAAATGATACGCCTTAGCGAGACAAGCATTCATCAGCCGCTTGTAAAAATTGAAGGGGAAGACAATCAAATTTCTTATATTCCTCTTGGAGTAGGGATTATCATTTCTCCGTTTAACTTCCCACTAGCGATCATGGCAGGAACCACTGTCGCAGCGATTGTCTCAGGGAATACGGTTATTTTGAAACCAGCGGATGCTACTCCTGTGGTTGCCGCCAAATTTGTGGAATTAATGGAAGAGGTCGGTCTTCCTTCAGGCGTCCTCAACTATTTGCCAGGGGATGGAATCGATGTGGGTGAGTATTTGGTCGAGCATCCAAGCACTCGATTTATCTCTTTTACAGGCTCACGGGCGGTAGGATGCCGTATTTATGAACGAGCATCAAAGGTTCAGCCTGGCCAATTGTGGTTAAAGCGTGTCATTGCTGAGATGGGCGGCAAGGATGGGGTTGTTGTCGATGAAACAGCCGACTTAGATGCAGCAGCAGCGGCGATTGTCGCATCCGCTTTTGGCTTCCAAGGACAAAAATGTTCCGCTGGCTCGAGAGCAATTATTGTGGAATCGGTTTATGATGCAGTGGTTGAGAAAGTAACGGAGTTAACAAAAAATCTAACGGTGGGTCTTCCTGAAGAGAACTATCCGATTGGACCGGTAATCGACCAAAAATCAGTGGATAAAATCATGGGCTATATCGAAGTTGGTAAAACAGAAGGCCGATTGCTTACAGGCGGCTCAAGAGCAAATGGGAACGGCTTCTACATTGAACCAACAGTGATTGCGGATGTTCAACCAAAAGCGCGGATCATGCAGGAGGAAATCTTTGGCCCGGTCCTTGCCCTAGCGAAAGCAGCTGACTGGCAGGAAGCGATTGAAATCTATAATGATACGGACTATGGATTGACAGGCGCTTATCATTCCCAGGATGAAGAACGCATTCAGTATGCCCTTGAAAACATGTATTGTGGAAATCTTTATATTAATAAAAAGTGTACGGGTGCATTAGTTGGTGCCCATCCATTTGGCGGATTCAACATGTCAGGCACCGATTCAAAAGCTGGCGGATACGATTACCTGCTGTTGTTTACGCAAGCGAAACTGAAATCTAGAAAACGTTAATCACATCCTAAACGGGGAACCCCCTCTACAGGGGGGGGGATTCCCCAAAAAACAACCGTGTTTAAACTTTTATTGTAAGCGCTTCATATGATTTTTGGAATCAAAAACAGAATGGGGGATGAGCTTTTGAATACACAGATTCTTATTTCTATCGGTATTTATATGGTGGGTATGCTGATCATTGGTTATTTTGCTTACAAGCGAACGTCTAATCTAGAAGATTATATGTTAGGCGGAAGAGGGCTGGGGCCTGCTGTCACAGCACTAAGTGCTGGGGCATCTGATATGAGCGGCTGGCTGCTCATGGGTCTTCCCGGGGCGATGTTTTCTCAAGGAGTGAGTGCCTCATGGATTGCGATTGGTTTAACCATAGGGGCCTATTTAAACTGGCTTTATGTAGCACCACAGTTAAGAACTTATACAGAGAACGCCAACAACTCGATGACGATTCCTGCGTTCCTGGAAAACCGTTTTGGTGATCGTTCGAATATGCTGCGTTTGACCTCTGGACTCATTATTATTGTCTTTTTTACTTTCTATGTATCGTCGGGAATGGTTTCAGGCGGGGTTCTTTTTGAAACCACTTTTAATCTGCATTACCAGGCAGGACTTTGGATTATCGCTGCAGTTGTGATTGCCTATACCTTATTTGGCGGATTTCTAGCGGTGAGCTGGACCGATTTTGTACAAGGTTTAATTATGGTAACTGCACTTATATTAGTTCCAGCTGTGACCATTATGGAAATAGGCGGATTTGGGTCCGCATTTCAAGAAATTAAGGGGATCGATCCTAAGTTATTTGATATTTTTAAAGGGACCACTTTTTTAGGAATTGTTTCGTTGATGGCATGGGGCTTGGGGTACTTTGGCCAGCCGCATATCATTGTCCGCTTTATGGCTATTTCGTCCGTTAAAGAAATTAAAAAAGCAAGACAAATTGGTATGGGCTGGATGATTTTTTCTGTCGGTGGTGCGATGTTTACTGGTTTCATCGGCTTGGCCTTTTATTCGAAACAAGGTCTCACACTATCTGATCCTGAGACCGTCTTTATTGAACTTAGCAGAATTTTATTTCATCCATTAATTACTGGATTTTTACTAGCCGCATTATTAGCAGCGGTGATGAGTACGATCTCTTCCCAGCTGCTTGTGACAGCAAGCTCACTGACTGAAGATGTGTATAAGACGTTCTTCCGCCGCTCCGCATCAGATAAAGAACTACTGTTTATCAGCAGACTATCGGTGTTAGTCGTTGCCATTATTTCAGTTGTGATTGCCTTTGATAAAAATGGAACCATTTTATCGCTGGTCGGATACGCGTGGGCTGGCTTTGGAGCCTCTTTTGGGCCTGTCATTCTGCTGAGCCTTTACTGGAAACGGATGAACAGATGGGGCGCTCTTGCCGGAATGGTTGGCGGTGCCGTCACGGTCATCATTTGGGCTAGTGTACCGGTATTAAAAAATAGTTTATACGAAATCATTCCAGGATTCATCGTAGGCTTGACTGCCATCTGGATTGTCAGCTTAATGACACCCGAACCGAGTGCGCAATTACAAAGAGAATTTGATCAGTATAAACACTCGGCATGACCATAATCCTGTTGACCCTGAAACAGGTGGTTGAACCAAAAGAGTAGGTTTATAGAATATTTTTGTGAAAATGCTGATACCCGAATAATCATACGGGTTCAGCTTTTTTTATTAATGTTCATTCATATTAGGATAGTCCTACTGTTGTGCTATTACGATATCACACCTAAAAGGGCTGGTTCGCTAGAATAGCCGTACAATTTATGTTAAAGTGAAGAAAAAGCATGAAAGGATTTTAGTATGTTCAAAAGTGCACCATTTATACTGGATGACTCCTTTACAATAGTAAATTATCATATACCCTTACTAGAAATAAAAAAGAAACTTAACGAGTACAATTTTGTTATTGTGTCTGGTGGAACCTACTTTATCATTACTCATGATGAAAACAGTCTGATGGCCTTAGGCGACGACTCCATACCCATTATTGATTGGCTTGAACAGCTCCATTGGCTGAAATCCACTGTCATTTCTGATGTCAATGAAATCGATACCGCTGTTGATTGGCGCAGACCGGTTCTTGTTAAAAACGAACAGGGAATGATCGGTGTTCTTTCAGCTGAAAAGCGGATTGAAATGCTAGAGGTTGAAAACCGCCAAGTTTCAGCTTATTTTCAGACATTAGCGGAGACGATTAATGAATCGGTTACAGCAGTCGATCATGCTGGACATGTCGTCTATTGGAATACGACAGCGGAAGAAACCTACAAGATTAAAAAAGAGTACATTCTCGGAAAAAAAATAGGGGAACACTTTCGTGATGAATCGATTGTCCTTCACCGAATTTTAAATGAAGGACGCCCGGTAAGAGGACAATATCATCGGCCTGATAAGGATACACATGTTCTCATTAACGCTTCACCCATCATGATCGAAAATAAGATTATTGGCGGCGTCGCGACCGAACATAATATCACGAATATTATCCGGCTTAACGAAGAATTGGATTCAAACTCAACCTTACTTGTTCAAAAGTCCAATCCCTTTTCAACCCTGGTAAGCGGGAGTCCTAAATTTCAGGAAACCTTGAAGATTGCGCAAAAGGTCGCCCATGCCGATATCCCCATTCATTTAACAGGGGAACCTGGGTCTGGAAAGGAAATGCTGGCACAAGCGATTCATTATGGGGGCACAAAAGCCGAAGGTCCTTTTATCACCCTCAATTGTTCGGTCATCCCTCCTGCCTTGTTGGAAATGGAACTTTTCGGATTTCAAAAGGAAACCTTTACAGCGGAACAACAAACCTTACAAATCGGCCGGATCGAGCAAGCATTAGAAGGTACGTTATTCATAGAAGATATTGATAAGATGCCGCTTCAGGTCCAAGGGAAACTATTAAATTATATGGTTGATCAAGGTTTTTACCGGGTGGGTGGGGTTGAGAAAATTACCTCGCCCACACGAATTATTACTTCCACCTCAGAATCGATTGAGGTTCTCGTGAAACAAGGAAATTTTAACGAGCAGCTTTATTTTCATTTATCCGTTATTACCATCGATATCCCGCCATTAAGAACCAGAAAAGAGGATATCATTGCTCATGCCCAGAATTATATTCAAGAATTCAGCTCTAAGTATAAAAAGCCTGTCCCGGAAATCACTTCGGAAACGATGAACCAGTTAGTGAACTATGATTGGCCAGGAAACATCCGTGAGCTTAGAAACACGATGGAACGGTTGGTTCTCCTTAATGATAAATCCGTTATTACCGAGGAACATTTGCCTGATACTATGAAGAGTAAGTTGATAGTGAAACAAACGAACAGCCCAATAGGGGAAAGCGATCAACAGGAAGATGTTGTAATAAATTCTGAAGTGTTAGAGATTGAAGAAGCATTACGAAAAACGTATGGAAATAAAAGTGCAGCGGCAAACCTTTTAGGGATTTCAAGAGGGACATTATATAACAAAATAAAAGAATTTGGATTAAATTAAACGGAAAATACACTCAAAAGTTATATTTAGGTTATATAAGTAAACCACTTGAAATTAAAAGGACCACACATTTTAGATATGTCTAATAGTGTGGTGTGAATTTAAAATAAGTTTTGTTTAAAATCCTGTATTAATTTAAACAGGATTTTTCTTTTTATGTTCTTGTCGATTTTGTAATTCTCCAGTATGATACTCCACTAAAGGCCATTAAATGGAAGAATTCCTCAATTTTAGTGCAAAGGAATTGGGCTTTTTAATATCGGAATTCCCTTAACGTTGTAAATCCGCATTTTCCTGACGCTACCCTGAAGGTCCCCCCTACTTTGAGAAACATGGCTACGTTTCGATATAAATTCATACCATAGATAAATTATCTGAGATAAAGGGGAAAGAATATTTATGAATTAAAGATCTATGAATGGTTAGGATTTATAATGA
Organism: Neobacillus sp. C211; assembly: GCF_051842875.1. Taxonomy (NCBI): domain Bacteria; kingdom Bacillati; phylum Bacillota; class Bacilli; order Caryophanales; family Bacillaceae; genus Neobacillus; species Neobacillus sp. C211. Next base: position 52,969 of record NZ_JBPXRO010000023.1, on the reverse strand, counting down.
ATGAATTTTGTCTATTTTTGTAATGTTTTGATATCTTTTGTAGAAACTATGTTTATTTTTCTTAATATGATCCATAATATTTTTTGTGGAATTAAAAAATATAATCTAAAGTGGTCCCAATGAAGGAGTGACGGATCTTGAAAGAATAAAAAAGTAACAAGAAAAATTTTTTTACACCAATCGGGACATTTTATGTCTATGCGGGACGAATTAAGTCCTGACGCATTATGTATCAATTTATTCAAAATATATTAAAAACTTCAAGGAGGATTTATTATGCCAACAAACGTATTATCCTTAACAGCTTATCCTTTTTATATAAATGGGGAATGGAGAGAAAGTAAGTCTAGTGAAACAATTAAAATCACGTCACCTTATCTTTATGAAGAGATTGGAGAAGTACAGGCGATTACAACTGAAGAGGTAGATGAGGCAATTTCTGATGCTTATATAGCCCAAAAAAGTTGGGCAGAAACTTCCCTTCAAGAACGAGCAAAGTTTTTGTATAAATGGGCAGATGAATTAGTGAATATGCAAGATGAAATTGCTGAAATCATTTTGAAAGAAGTAGGGAAAAGTTTGAAAGATGCAAAGAGTGAAGTCGTACGTACTGCCGGTTTCATTCGTTACACGGTTGAAGAAGCAATGCATATGCATGGTGAAAGTATGAAGGGAGATAGCTTCCCGGGCGGTTCTAAGTCTAAGATTGCGATTGTTGATCGTGTTCCACTCGGAGTTGTCCTAGCCATCCCTCCATTTAACTATCCGGTCAATTTAGCTGCTGCTAAACTGGCACCTGCACTTATTTCAGGGAATGCAGTCATCTTTAAACCTGCTACACAAGGCGCGATCAGCGGGATTAAAATGATTGAGGCTCTTCACAAAGCAAACTTTCCAAAAGGTCTTGTCAATATCGTGACAGGTCGTGGTTCGGTTATTGGTGATTACTTAGTGGAGCATAAAGGAATTAATATGATTTCCTTTACAGGTGGAACAAATACCGGAACTCGCTTAGCGAAAAAAGCGGGCATGATTCCACTTGTCCTTGAGCTTGGAGGGAAAGATCCTGGTATTGTGCGTGAAGATGCTGATTTAAATGAAGCGGCGAAACATATTATCAGCGGTGCATTTTCTTATTCTGGTCAGCGTTGCACAGCGATTAAACGCGTATTAGTTCATGACAGTGTTGCGGACGAGCTTGCTTCGATTTTAAAAGAAGAAATTGAAAAACTGGTGGTAGGCTCCCCGGAAGACGGCAGCACGGTTGTCCCGTTAATTGATAAACAGTCTGCTGACTTTGTTCAAGGATTAATTGAGGATGCCATTGAAAAAGGTGCAACTCTTGTAACAGGAAATAAGCGTGAACGCAATTTAATTTACCCTACTCTTCTTGATCATGTGACAGAAGACATGGCCGTAGCTTGGGAGGAACCGTTCGGACCTGTGCTGCCAATAATCCGTGTATCCTCTGATGAAGAAGCGATCAATATTGCGAATGAATCTGAATTTGGTTTACAGGCAAGTGTCTTTACCAAAGATATTAATAAAGCATTTGCGATTGCGAATAAAATTGAAACAGGCTCAGTTCAAATAAACGGACGTACCGAACGCGGCCCGGATCATTTCCCATTTATCGGTGTAAAAGGATCCGGAATGGGTGCGCAAGGTATCCGTAAGAGCCTTGAATCGATGACGCGTGAAAAAGTAACTGTATTAAATCTTGCTGAGTAATATAAATTTATAAAATTGTAACTTTAATTCCTAATAGAGGGGTCCTTGTTGGCCCTTCTTTGTTAATTTCCTTTGGAAGCTTTAAAAGCAATTTGCGTTGCATTGGCCCCAGCAAGTCCAGGGGTCCCACCAAATAAAAGGAGTTGGAAGATTTATGAAGAATACTAATAGCCTTACTATAGAGGAATTAGAAAGACGAATTGCCCATTTTGAGGATCGTCTTAAGGATTTTATTATTACCGAGGAACAAATTGAGTTTATCAAAGAAAGGTTAAGGGAACTAAAAAACGCTAAAGAGTGTTTTTCATGGGAATCGGTCCGGTACCTGCCAGTCAAGTAGCGTTACAGAAAGCAGGGCTTAACATGCATTATCAATCTTTCTGGCTCGATTTTTTGTAAATCAAAAAGAGGTGACTAGATTGAAAACAAAACAAGAAATACTTGAAGAGTTGAAAACAGAATTGCTACGGATTGGTTCAACCAACCAAAGGGATTATGATTTGTTGAAGAAGAAAGGACAAGTTTTTAGTACAACTATTTGTCGCAGGTTAAAGTTAAGCTGGCCTGAAGTCGTCAATCAAACTGGATTAAAGTTTTTTTTACATAGACATAATTCGTAAAAAATAAACTTTGTTTAACGAGATCAAAACCTTAATTTATATAATTAAGCTTGTCGGTAATTAATTAGGAAAAATAATTTTCTAATTAATTTTTCTATTATTTTTAACTAACAGAATTGTTTTGTTATTCAGACATGTTATAATAGACCGATCTAAATAAGAAAAGAGTGTTATAATGCGTAAGCATAAAAAATCATTTGAAGAGTTAATAAAAGAGAATAAGCTAGAATTACTTAAAGATAAACAAGCAATCGAAACAATTGAAAAGCGTATAGAAAAACGCCATGAGGTTAAAAAGCTAGCTTAATATAGCTAGCTTTTTTATGTTTTATGAACTATTTTACATAATCAGTGAATTTTAGGAACTGGATAGATTTTAAAAACGTTTATAAACCAACCTTTCGTTCGCTTCACAATTTTCTCTATTATGCATGATTTTATACATCGTTAATAAATCAGTTTAATTTCTGAATTAAGAAAAAGTTTAAGTTCAACAGAAAACTTATTGGGTGTTTTTGGAACATTAATGATACGATTGAATTTGCCAGACTAATCGTTGCAGTCATGTCATTTACATAAAAATAGGAGGTAATGTTTTGACATTTATTCCAAAGCAACAGCATGATAAGGTGAGTTCTTATAAAAATCTACGTTCTTTATACGAGCGAAACATCACGGTGAACAGTATTTCAGAAACTATGGATACTTGTCATCTTCATGACGATGCCGAAATGATTCAAAGTATGATGGTTATAAAAGACTATGATGTTTTGGGTGTTGAAGATAACGGAATCGTCATTGGTTATGTAGTAAGAAATGAATTGAAGGAAGGATCCTGTAAAGAATATTATCGGAGTTTTAGTCCGACGGAACTTGTCTCGGAATCAACACCACTTATCGATACGTTATTTTTTTTAAAAGAGATAGAAAGAATATTTATACTAGAGGGAAATAGGGTAACAAAAGTTGTGACACTTGCCGATCTCCAGAAACCTCCGATTCGAATGTTATTATTTGGGTTGATTTCATTATTAGAGATGCATCTTTATCGGATTATTAATCATTATTTTCCTGAAGATACCTGGAAGACACATTTAAGTACCAATCGAATTAGCTTAGCTGAGGAATTATTTTCTCTTAGAAAGTCACAAAATGAAGCGATTCAATTAAGTGATTGTCTACAGATTTGTGATAAAAGAGACATTGTCCTTAATGAAAAACAATTAAGGGAACTTTTGGGTATTGAAACAAAAAGCAAGGGTAACCATTATTTCAAACAATTAGAAAAATTAAGAAACAACTTGGCGCATTCCCAGAATATTAATACCCAAAATTCTTGGGATGAAATGTTCTTGTTAATTGAACAGACTGAGAAATTATTAGGAGCATGTGAAAAGATATGATTTTGAATTTCTACAGAAAGTGTTTCAAGTGGTATGTAAAAGATTAATAAACTACAAGGTGAAGGTAATGGGTTAAGTTGTGAAAACATCAATATTAGTGGAAAAACTGTAGGTAAGAATCCTACAGTTTTTTATTTAAATCCTCAGAAAAAAGCTGACTTCAAAAGATCACATTTTAGTGATTTGAAATCAGCTTTTTTTCGTATTTTAATTCGCCGACTTGGACACGCTCTTTTATAATTTCAAGCTGTTCTTCACGGAGTCGGACGGCTCCTGTATCTACCCGAGAGGTATACAATTGAAACATGTAAAAATAGAAATGAAGTATAATATTTTCTTAAAAAAATAGGAGGTTTACCGAAAAAACAAGTCAAATAGGCACATTTCTAGAGCTACATTTTTGTTTCGAAATTGACTAAAAAAGCGACGCAAAAAAAAACGGAATAGTAAACGCAAAAAACATCAAAGAAATTGCTTTGATGTTTTAAAAACCTTTTTCATTAACAAATAGATATTTTATTAGGCATTTTTATTATAAATCGTTTCTTGCCATTTGTGATAACCATAAATAATTATCGATAAAGAGACAAAGAGAACAAATCTGCCCCAAGGAGTAATGTTTATTAGTTGGTAAATTTTTAATTTATCTTGAAACAAATAATGAATGGGGAAAATCGCAAACATAAAGTCTAATATTAGATTTGTTATTAAATACACCCAAAATTTCCCATATGTATAATAAAAAATCCAAAGAGTTACTATCAAAAAAGCTCCTAAAATTCCAGGCATAAAAAAATGTTTGAACCATGGTACTATTGTAACTTTTACAATCCAATGCTTTTGATTGTATGCTATAACATTATAAAGAAGCATTAAAAAAGACGAAAAAATAGATACAGGCATAAATCGTTTTATATCGTCCTTCTTTAGAAAAAATAAAGAGAACCAAGGAGCAATAAGAATAGTCCATAATACAATTTTATTTATCATATTGTTCATTACAGCTCCTTCAAAAAGAATATGAAGTTAATATTTGTTTTTTTAGGAGTAAATATTCAATAAATTTCCTAAGTTATGAAAAGAATGCTTAACGTCACACTTGAAAAAACATTTACGAAATTAAAAATAATAACCAACGTAAATGTGACGTGTGCCAACCGCCAAAAGCGACACGATAATGTATAGGGAATAAACGAAGTGCCGATTTCTATAAAAGAAAAGTTGGCACTATTTTTATTTATAGGGGGAATTATGATAACTTTAAAGTATAATATGAAATATGTTTGTAAGGAATAGTAACAAACATATTGAAAATGAATATCTTCTGCACGAATTAGGTTTGAACAGATTATGAAAGGTAACAAAAATGAGTATAATAAAGGATTTTTTGCTGCAATTAACGTTTATGGTAATACCCATTTTTACGTACTTTACATTTATTACGGAGAGGGTAAAAGGTGATAAAAATAGAAACGTAATAATGTCCATTTTGTGGGGCATATCAATATTATTTTGCATGTCCTTTCCAGTGAGTTTTGGCCAAAATGCTCGTTTGGAGTTAAGAATTATTCCTCTATTATTAGGGACCTTATACGGCGGATTTTGGCCAGGCATCTTCCTTTCAGTGCTAATTATACTTTATCGACTTTATTCTGGAATCAGTTTAGGATTTTATAATACTTTTCTTGTCTTATTATTTACATTGCCTGTTATATTGTTTTTTCAAAAGTCATTTGCAAGTTCGCATAAAGAAAAAAGGATTAAAATTGCTGTTGGTCTTTCCTTTTACTACTGTCTTATTGGCCTTACTTTTTTTGGTATTCTAAGAGGTTTTTCCGTAGATCATCTTAAAGTACCGATTATTCATCTTATCTTTGTAGTGGTAGTTACTTGGTTCTTCACTATGTTAAATGAAACGATTAGGGAGATTCATCAGCTTCGATCAGAGATGCAGAACTCAGAGAAATTACGAATGATAAGTGAGTTAACAAGTGTTTTCGCTCATGAAATTAGAAATCCGATGCAAGTGACCCGTGGCTTTCTGCAACTTCTAAATGAGCCTGATTTGCCTAAGAAAAAGAAGGAATATATCCAAATATCCATTGAAGAATTAGATCGTGCAAATGAAATTATTAATGACTTTTTATCTTTTGGAAAACCCACAATGAATAACAGCGATAGAATCGACGTAGGTTATCAGTTACAACGTGTAGTAAATATCATTCAAGGTTACTCGCTGAACCAAAATGTTGAGATTAAAACTGATTTTTTGGATAACTGTTGGATTTATGCTAATCCTCAAAAATTGAACCAGTTTTTGATTAATATTTTGAAAAATGCGATAGAGTCTATGCCGAATGGTGGAATGGTTTGGTTTACATGTACTTCAACAGATGATGGATATATAAAGATTACCATTAAGGATCAAGGAATTGGTATGACAAAAAAGCAAATAGATAGGCTTGGATCTCCGTTTTATTCCTTAAAGGAAAGTGGTACAGGACTTGGAATGATGGTAAGTTATCAAATTGTCCATTCTTTCAATGGTAAAATACAAGTGAACAGTGAAAAGGATATGGGGACAGAATTTATTATTCTTTTACCCCAGATAACCTAAAGATTAGCCATTAATGTGAGAATGCTGCACAATCCCTTTTTTTGATAAGGAATAATAACAATTTTTCTGCAGAAAATACTTCTATTAAATTCAAAGTAGGAGTGTATACATGGAACAATCACTTTATGAAAAAGTTGGCGGAGAAGAAGCGATTGCAAAAGTTGTGGACTATTTTTACTCCGAGTTGGTTCTTAAAGATGAGACTGTTAATCATTTCTTTAAAGAAACGGATATGGAAAAACAACGCCGTCATCAGTCAAAATTTATTAGTTTTGCATTAGGCGGTCCAAATCAATATTCTGGTCAATCTATGGCAAAAGCTCATCAAGGAATGAATCTCCAACCAGCCCATTATAATGCTATTGTAAAACATCTTCACGATGCTCTTGCTCACTTTGGAGTGAATGAAAGAGACATAGATACAGCTTTAACTCAAGTAGCTTCACTAAGAGACGATATATTATATCAATAACTGTTATTCTGCTAACGGATCCAAGAAGGGAAGATCGAGCTGCCACTAAGGTAGCTTTTTCTTTTAAACAATGTCAGTTTGGACGTTTCTTTCTTAAGAATATTGTTAATCCGTTCCTGGCACGACCCGAAGAATGTTCTTTAAGAAATGTTTTACTTTCTAAACTCATTTAATCTTTCGTAGGTTTCAAGTAAGAAATCATAAAACAATGCTTCGGTTGGGAGCAGTTGACGTTGTGTCGGGTAGATGACACCGACTGTGCGTGTGAGACTCGCATCTGATATGGGAATCACGACAGTGGACCGCGGTGTGTTATCTACCAATGTCATCTCTGGCATCAATGCTACCCCTAAGCCAGCAGACACTAACCCTTTTAATGCATCAATATCTTTCCCTTCGAATGCGATTTGTGGTGAAAAGCCTGCATCCTTACATGCTTGAACAACCTGTTCGCGAAACACAAATCCTTCAGGCAGGACACAAAATGGGTCATTTCTTAAATCCCGTAACCGAATCGATTCCCGATCAGCTAATGGATGATGAAGAGGGATGAGGGCAACGATATTTTCTGTAAATAACGTAGCTCCTTGAATTTTTTTTTCTTTTTCCGGATTGGGCATGGGCGCCATCATGGCCAAATTAAATTCCCCATTTACCACACCATCAATTAAAATCATAATAAAGGGCATTGCTCATTTGAAATTTCGCATCCGGGTACCGAATGCGAAAAGCATAAATGATGGAAGGTAATGTATGGGCGGCCATGCTAATAGGGAATGCAATTCGAACGGTTCCTTTTTCCGGATTTAAATTTTCTTCTACTTCTCTTTTTGCGTCCTCCATCAAATACCACACTTGTTTCATCCGTTCATAAAAGATTCTTCCTATAGGGGTTAACTTTACGCTTCTTCCCTCACGAATAAAAAGTTTCACACCTAATTCGTCTTCTAAATTGAAGATTTGCCTGCTAACGGAAGACTGGGCAACATGCAAGACATCTGCTGCCTCTGTTACATGCTCTCTTTTAGCCACTTCCAGGAAATATTGAATTTGCCTCGTCTCCATTTTTTAATCACTCCAGATTCATGCGTTAAATGCATTAATTTCATCGGAAATTAAGATTGAAACTATTAATTATAAAATTATAAAATGAAAATACATTTAAGAAAAGTAATTTTTCATTGTTTTTAATAAATTTTAGGGGCGAACGTTATGAAAATGCTGGACAAAATAGAAGAAAATCAAACGCAAATCGTGAAAGATTACGTAAATCGTTTATTTGAAAGTGTTCAAATGCGGAATCCAAATGAATGGGAGTTCCAGCAGGCAGTTAAAGAAGTACTTGATTCTTTAGTACCGGTCCTTGTGAAAAATCCAATATATATCAAACAGGCCGTTCTAGAAAGAATAGTCGAACCAGAGCGAATGATTACCTTTCGGGTTCCATGGGTAGATGATAAAGGGAATGTAAAAGTGAATCGTGGATTTCGTGTACAGTTTAGCAGCGCGATTGGCCCTTATAAGGGAGGAATAAGATTTCACCCGTCTGTTAACGCAAGTATTATCAAGTTTCTCGGGTTTGAGCAAATCTTCAAAAACTCATTAACTGGTCAGCCGATAGGCGGTGGAAAAGGCGGTTCTGACTTTGATCCAAAAGGTAAATCTAATTTAGAAATTATGCGCTTTTGTCAGAGCTTTATGACAGAGCTTAGCAGACATATCGGGCCGGATATCGATGTTCCCGCTGGGGATATAGGAGTAGGGGCAAAAGAGATCGGTTATATGTTCGGGCAATATAAAAAATTAAAAGGAGCTTATGAAGCAGGTGTGCTAACTGGAAAAGGCATTGGTTATGGTGGAAGCTTAGGCCGGAAAGAAGCGACAGGATATGGATTGGTTTATTTTGTAGAAGAAATGCTGAAACATCAGGCATTAAGCTTTCAAGGAAGTACCGTTGTGGTATCTGGTTCAGGAAATGTTTCGATTTATGCAATGGAAAAAGCGATGCAGTTTGGTGCAAAAGTGATAGCATGCAGTGATTCAAACGGCTATGTTTATGATCGAAATGGAATTAACCTAGATACGGTTAAACGATTAAAAGAAGTAGAGAATAAAAGAATAATCGAATATGTCAAAGAACATCCAGATGCTATCTATCAAGAAGGGTGTTCAGGCATCTGGGCGATCCCGTGCGATATTGCTTTACCGTGTGCAACGCAAAATGAGGTAAATAAGGAAGCGGCAGAAATGCTAGTTTCAAATGGGGTAAAGGCAGTGGGAGAAGGTGCAAACATGCCTTCTACGCTAGAAGCCATCGATACGTATTTGGAGCATCATGTTTTATTTGCACCTGCCAAAGCAGCAAATGCAGGCGGGGTTGCAGTCTCCGCGTTAGAAATGGCGCAAAATAGTGCAAGGCTGTCTTGGACACAAGAAGAAGTGGATATGAAATTACAAGACATCATGAAAGATATTTATAGTAAGAGTATGAAGGCATCAGAAGATTATGATGCTCGAGGAAATCTTGTTGTCGGTGCTAATATAGCTGGATTCGTAAAAGTAGCTAATGCCATGATTGAACAGGGTGTTATCTAAAATATAATATCTTGCTATCATAATAATAGAATATAGATACCGTTCAAAACAACGATGAAAGGTCACAAATTGGTGGCCTTTCATCGTTGTTTTTTCATATCTATCAAAAGTAATCCGATTTTGTCAGCTTAAAGGAATATTCCTTATAATTCCCCCAACAGCGAAGATAAATAGACTTACAAAACTAACTCCACATAAAATAGACTCTTTTACGAGTTTTACATAATATGGTATAATTACAATTGATTTAGAAGTAAAAATAAGTGCGGTATAAACAACACTCAAAAATATTCGAATAGCCATGCAAATCGGATGAATAGTAAAAAAGGAGAAATAACAATGCCAAAACAATTTTGGATTAACTTGCCGGTAAAAGACATCAATAAATCAAAAGAGTTTTATAGGAAAGTAGGATTTATGGTTAATGAGCAACATGGCAATAGCGATCAAGCACAATTGATCATCGGGGATCATAATGCTAGGGTTATGCTTTTTCCAGCGTCTACTTTCGAAAAATTTACCAGACAGGTAATTGTTGATACAAAGCAAGCTACGGAAGTATTGCTATCCGTGGATGCCGACAGCAGAGAAGAAGTAGATGTAATGGCAAAGAATGCAGTAGAGGCTGGCGGTACAATATTTGGAGAGTCTTCAGAGAGCCAAGGATGGATGTACGGCTGCGGTTTTACTGATTTGGATGGTCATCGGTGGAATTTGTTGTATATGGATATGAGCAAAATGCCGAAAGAATGAGATAGGATTATAAAGGAAATATTCTCGGGCGATAAGAGCATTTCTGTATAATCCATAGTAGCGGATGCCTTCTGCGATACGTTCACCTGCGTTGGGCCATCCGCCTTTACTTATTTGTTAACGAAAATTTTCAATAAAGTTTACGACATCTCTCACAGTTTGAAGCGTCGCTGCAACTTTGTCACTAATTTCGATTGCGAATTCATCTTCAATTTCCATCGTCAGGTTCACCATATCAAGCGAATCAGCTTCGAAGTCATCTTTGAATGATGCCTCCGGTTTGATATTCTCCATTTTCACACCCAGTTGGTCTGCAATAATAGGTTTTAACTTTTCAAATGTGGTCATTGTGACATCCCCCTAGATATTTCATAGCCTCCATTATAACAACCAATCTCGGAACGTAAAACATAAAAGTATTGCCAATATCCGGCGAACAGCTCACTTTCTTCGTGTGCCCATGGTTGATTACTTAAACACTACAAGACAATACCTTGTTTGATGATTTCAACTTTTACATTCGTATTAATCTTTATATTTTTAAAATAAACCTTCTTATCTAGCTTTTCCCAAGTATTGGGGTGAAACGCGATCAATCTCCTCCCAATTCCGAATGCATCACAATTCGCTTGCTGTAATTTTGTTATAACCAGTTTCGCGTCTTCTGTAAGCTCCTTTGATAACACCTTGTTTAGTCGTTCTATATCTTTTGGAACATCCCCTTTGGGATATTCTTCTATGTTGATCTTTAAATGTAGGTTTAATTGAACAGAAACCTCTCCATTTTTTACATGAACTTTTAATTTTCTTTTCATATTGTTGACATTAAATGAAATATAATTTTTTATTTTCTGCTGCTTTTCTTTATTCACTCGTTTTGTAAATCGTGCGTATTTACCTTTTTTGTTATTCAATAAAAGAAGGAGGCATGAATCTTGCGGAGATAAATTTCCCGAATATTTTTTTTCATCCATTAGGGCTAGGCCGACCACTACTGCGCTTTTCTTTTTATTCATTTTAAGATAAGGGAGGACAATATCTTCTCCCGGATCAAGCATTTCTGAGGCTAGTGTCTGGATGGTTTGAAATGGAACGATCGAGTTTTCTTCTGCGCTAGTAAGAGCTTCTTGGATATATTCGCTAACGTTTGGCTCATGTTTTGGATTAATTTCAAGCAGATCCACCGCTTCACCGGCCACTACCCCTAGTGTCGCCCCCAGTGAATTGCGCGGATCTCTCCAAATCACATCTAATGGTGGATAAATACCTGCAGCCGCCATCCGCTCGCCGAACAAAATCAGTTTATTTTTAGATGAATCTAATATTCCAGATACTTCCCGATCGATTTTAAGCCGACAATCCCTTGGTGTATGACCTTTTGCAGAAAGTGTTTCACTTTTTACCCTAGCTTGCGGTCCCTCGGAGGACTCCTCGACTATGGGAATGGAAACCCCTAATAACATTTCGTCGTTATCTGCTAAATCAAAACTTAATATCTGTACCAATACTGCATTTTTCATCAGGTGCTGGTCCCAGCATCCAGTAAGTAATAAACATAAAAGTACAAGGATAGGCTTTTTGCTTTTCATGGCTTATTCACCAATTCTTTTTTCGACAAAACCCACGAGAGAATGAGTAGAAGTACGGGTATGATGCCGATAAAAATATAGTGCGTCGGCCCAAGAAAGTGATTAAAATTTTCAAAGTCTCTTCCTTGATCAGGAAGAAGAGCCAAAATTAAATTGACTCCTGCAACAATTGGCAGTAAGCGGGCATAGTTTTTTTTTCTAAAAAGACTGGCCAACCCCATTGCAGATAATAATAGCCAGTTCGCAATCGAAGTTGCAACGACTACAAGCCAGAGCGATAAGAAAAATAAATCCGTCCTTTCGAGAACCTGAAACGAATAGGCTTTAATCATATATAATAATGGCTCTGGAGTCAGTCCGATATCTATATTGGGCTCGAAATAGACAAGGGCTGCAAACACCAAAAAAGTATAAAAGAAGGTGACAAAAATATTCGCTGTTGTGATGGCGATCAGCTTCTCTTTTCCGGAAGCTTGCACATAGGGATGGATAAAAAGAAACAGTTCAAAGCCCAACATAGAGAAAGCAGCTTCTTTTGAACCTTTCAATATCGTTAGAATGCTATGGTTCCCTACTGGAAAGATATACAGGAAGTTCGCATCCTTCATTGCATACACAATCAACACTAATAATACAAATAGAATGGGGGATACCAGTACATAAAATCTCGCTATACTGGTTAAACCTGCACTGACGATGTAAATGCAGGTGATGAGGATTAAAACCATTGTAATCCAATTAGGGGTACGCGGTAAGATCCATTTATCCAGGATATCACTATATCTTGCTAAAACTAAGCTCCCCGTTACCATAAAATAGAGTGCATAACTAAGAATGAATAGCTTCCCGACAACTTTCCCCAGTAATTTTGGAAGTATTTCGTACAAAGATGACGAAGGAAATCTTCTGCTTAGTCCCCAAAATGCAAAAATAATCGCCTGCGAGATGACTCCTGCTAGTAGAGTGGAAATCCAGCCATCCTGTTTGGCTAATAATGCCACATCATGGGGCAACGATAATATTCCTACACCAATTTGGGCCTGGATAATCATTAAGACAAGCTGTTTGTTCGTAATGCTATTCTTGTTTTGTTTCATTACTATCCCAGCCCCTTGCCAAAGATTGCTTTTTCAGCGTGTTCGGTTTTGAATCAAGCGGACGTGAATTAAATTTCCATAGGGGTAAACGGATAAACGTATCTTTCATGTCTTTTAATCGAAATGGTGCCCAAGGTGCAAAGTAGGCTGTGCCAAATGATTCTAACCTGCATAAATGAGCTAAAGTAAACATAAACCCAAAGGTAATCCCTACAAATCCAAAGGTTGATGCCAAAATCATATGGGGAAAACGCAAAAATCGTACGGCATCACTCATTTCTGTGGTCGGGATGCTGTAGGCTGCAATGGCCGTAATCGCCACAACCACAATCATGGTATTCGAAATGAGACCTGCACGGACAACTGCATCACCAATAACCAAACCTCCGACAATACCGATGGTTTGGCCAATCCTTGACGGAAGGCGTACCCCTGCTTCACGAATCAGTTCAATGGTCAACTCCATGACAAGTGCTTCAATTAACGGAGGAAAAGGTATATTTTTGATGGAACTTACAACAGGGAGAACTAAATCATCCGGCAGTACTTCAAAATGAAAACCAATCACCGCGATATAAATAGCAGGCAAATTAACCGCAATGAAGATGCTTACGAGCCTCATGGAACGGATAAAGGTTCCGATCATCCAGCGTGAATTATAATCATCAGGTGAATGGAAAAATGCAAAAAAAGTGACGGGAATAATTAAACAAGCAGGAGACCCTTCCATCAACACCGCCACTCGTCCTTCATTCAGATGACTTACAACACGATCTACTCTCTCTGTACTTAAAACCTGAGGAAAGGGTGACCAGGTGGAATCTTCGATCAATTCCTGAAGAGCTCCAGTACTGGGGATATAATCCATTGAAATATGATGTACCCTTCGTTTGAATTCGGTGACCATGTCATTATTGGCAAGGTCTTTCATATAAACCATGGCTATTTTGGATTGAATCTGGTCACCCACTGTTATTTGTTCCATGGTAAGGTTTGCGGTCCTACACGTTTTCCTAATTAAATGAAGATTGGTTGAAAGATTTTCGATAAAACCTTCATGAGATCCCTGAATGACTTGTTCATTACTAGGTTCTATAATGGTCCTCTCTTTGGAGAGGCCAACCTCTATCATGTAGAATTCTTTGACACCATCCAAGAACATGATACAAGACCCATTCAAAAGTGCTTCTTTAGCTTTGAATAAGTTATCTGATTTAAGAAAGTTAGAATAAAGTACACTTTCGAACGGGGCACACTCCGATTCCATCATCGGTTTTACAATATCTCTTTGAATCTTATCCTTATCTGCCATCGTATCTAAGAAAATCAAAATTCCCCGATTATTTCTTTCATTTAATTCCTTAATCATTAAATCAGCTGAATCAGAAAATGTATGTTTAAAAAAAGAAATATTTTCATCGATTGCATGGAAAACCTCTTTAAACGATATAGAGTTCTGATTTAAAGCAACTGGTCGGATATCCCTTTTTATGAACTTTTTTAAAGCGAGGTTAATGAATTTCATTTTTTTACTCCATTATTAAAATGTTTCCATTATCATCCCCAAAATATGGTATAACTATGTATTTTTTTGTGGCATGAAGGAAGTAATACTTAAGAAGACCCTGCTCGATCGTTAAAAAAAAAGAGGAGAGCGATAATTAATAAGTCTATGGATTAGGGTTGACTGGATTAAGGTCAGTATCAGTATTGACACTTCCTAACCATTTTCATTCTCTGTGGTGAAGCGCCGATTTTTGCGCTTAAATGGATGGCAACCAATGGAATAAAGTAAAGACCCACCATAACAAGTTAGTCTCACTCCTTAATAAAAATTATTATAATCTCATTTTCACAAATAGGTGTCTTTTTTAAATGGTATAGCTTTACATGTATATGCAGATAATACCTTTAGAAAAAATCCAGAGGTGGGAAAATGTTTAATAATAATGGCAAAAATCTTTTTTTATCAATATTGGTTGAAGTTCTTTCTAATGTTGTATATTCAGTTTTAATTTCTTCAAAATCATATGGTAAATGAAATAATTATTCGGTTCCCTTTCAAAGACCGAACAGAAGAGATAAAAATGAAAGTCTCTTTGACATCTGAAGACATGAATAAAATTAAGGATGCTGCAGGAATGAGTATGAAAATAATAGTAAAGCAGTCAGAAACAGGTACAGAAAAAGTATTTACTGTGGCAATAGAACGTTTCAATCAAATAGATGGAAAAGTGATAGCTATTCCTAGTGAATCATCTGTAAACGAGATTGAAGAATTCATGTACGGGAAAAACAAAGGGTTATAGCGTATCGTAAATCTTAAATACTTATTTCTTTTTTAGTTTTGGCTGATTTTCTTTTTCCAGCACTTTCATTTTGCCCAGGAACTAATCCTGCCCAATTCTTCATTCTTCTTCTTCATACTACGTCTAAAGGCACCTAATTTTATCGAGCCGAAAACGAAGAAAAAAAGGAATCATGGAGAGATTCGCAGTCTTTCACCAGAGACACGAACAAGTTAAATGATCGCTATAAAAAAAGAGGCAACGAACCCAATCGGGGGCGTTGCCTTTTCTTTTATCTGGTAAAAAGCAGGTAGAAAACAAATTGATTCAATTACCTTTTATTATTTGAGCCCTATCCTCCATTTGTGGAGGTTCTTCAAACCACCTATGCTTAATCTTAATTTCAATTCCTTCTTGTCCGTAGAAAAATATATCTTTGGCAATTAATGAAAATTTTATAGATATATCATTTCTTAAGCTAAAAAAGGTTCCAAAACTACCTCCTACAAGTCCAAATCCATTGAGAAGGTAGACGCAATGCATCATGAGCCTATCCGAAAATGGAGCGATTGTTGAAGTAGTTACCGTGCTTCCAGATGTAGCAGAGAAATGAACATTGCTTTCTAAAAGCATTTCCTCACATGTTTTGATTTGTTTCTTACAAAGTTCAATTCCTTTTACAAAATATTGTTTAACATCTTTGTTCACTGCACATTGTGCGAAACCAGTAATCAATTGCATTCCAATATTATTTGTCTCAATTCCATGGTGAAGAATACCAAGCTCAAGGTCATTTAAAGTCCTCTTGTCACCAAAAGGGTTAAATCCTTGCATGTACCTTTTGTTTTTAATAAATTCATTTGTTTTTGGCATAGTAACTTTTGGGGGAAGGGTTAGAATCCCTCTTTCCAACAGATAAAGGGTAGACAATTTATAAATTTTTTGAGTAACAGAAGTAAGACCCTCATAAATCTGCATAACTTTATCGTTATATGCCATATTCATATTAATGGTGTACATACCCATGCTAACTTCTTTTAAAATACGGACGAACATGATATCAAATCCATTATCGAATAACTTAGGAGCTTCTACGTTGACGTCTTCTTTTGTGTATCCAACAGGTTTCACCATTTTTTGGTCTCTAAATATCTCTTCCATTTGCAAAAGAAAATAATTCAGTTCTTGCCACAAACCGCCCATAATATTCGTAGCTTGTGGGTCATCCGATTTTTCTATAAAGTATTCCAACATTCTCATAATAAGGGTTTTTTCTATGTATGTAAGCCAAAGTGTTCCCACCTCTGGTGCACTTATAGGGTTTGTTAGAATCAAATCTATATCCTCCATGACTTTTTAATTTTAGTGTGTTCAAAGGGAGGGAAATTAGTCAATTTTAAAACGTTACTTCAATAAGGAGTCGATCCTCCTTCTTTTTTGGAATAATTTTTAACTTTTATACCATAATAAGACAATAAAAGAAAAAAGAGGTTACTGTAATGTTTTTTAAAGAATCTACAACAATCTCTAAAAATTCAAATGAAAATCTTGAGAAATTAAAATCTGTTCTTTCTAACTGTGAAGATTTAAAAATCTTTCCGTGGCAATATGGACCGGATTTAATCTATAACGCTTTCTCGGTTTATTTCGAGACATTGGTTCAAGAAAAAGCCGTAAATTATATGAAAGAATCCATGCAGGATTTGGTACCACATGAAGTTGGTCCAGCAACGATGATTAAACCGAGAGATATCATAAAATTTTTCAGTCAACATGGAATATCTGGTCAAAACGCTGTTCTAGTTGATAGCTTTGACCAGGCTGTGGACAACGTTTTACAAGGACACATTGTGATCTTTTTTGATGGTTGGAACAAAGTGTTGTCTTATGCGCAAGCGAGTCAAATTAACTCACGACAAGTCTCTGAACCTGTCACTGAATCTGTGGTACAAGGCCCCCGTGAAGGAACCGTTGAAGATCTGCAAAGAAATATCGGGTTGCTTCGAACACGATTACAGAACCCTCATTTTAAAATTGAGAAATTTAGAGCAGGAGGAGCTACTAAAACCGAGATCGCCTTTGGTTATTTAGAGGGAACGGTTAACGCGGAAATGTTAGTTGAATTTAAAAACAGGATTGAAGTTGCTAAAAAAGGAGACGTTTTAGAAACAGCATATATTGAGGAGTTAATTGAAGATTCAACTTATTCACCATTTCCCCAATATCGGTCTACTGAACGACCTGATGTAGCTATTTCTGGTTTATTAGAAGGGAAAATAATTGTAATGGTACAAGGTACCGGAACCATATTAATTTGCCCCGGATTATTAACGGAATTCTTCCAAGCAAGTGAGGATTATTATCATCGTGTCGTGTTTTCATCATGTATTCGTCTATTAAGAATTGCTGCCTTTTTTATCGCTCTATCATTACCGAGTATTTATGTTGCTTTAACGACTTTTCATCCTGAACTCATACCAACCACCCTTTTAATGGCCATTCTTGATACTCGGGAAGGGCTTCCTTTTCCGGCGTTTGTTGAAGCAATCATAATGATTTTTTTCTTTGAATTACTCCGAGAAGCCGGCATTCGTTTGCCAAGGCCAGTTGGTTCGGCGGTAAGTATTGTTGGAGCCTTAATAGTTGGTGATGCAGCCATTACTGCCAACATCGCTTCTCCTATTATTGTTATTTTAGTCGCATTAACTGGAATTGCTTCATTTTCTATCCCTCACTATAGCATCTCTATCAGTTTACGGATTCTCCAATTCCCTTTAATGGTTTTAGCTGCTGTATTGGGGGGATTTGGGATTATGATCGGATACCTGCTCATTATGTTACATATAACACAGTTAAGGTCATTAGGACAGCCATACTTTAGTCCACTAACTCCATTCAGACCGAGGCTGTTACTCGATGTATTAATTCGTGCACCAATTAAAACATTGTGGAAGTCCCCACGAGTACGTGGAATGCGTAAAAATTAAATCACCTAAGAAAGTATGGTAGACAATGAATTCAAGCGCCATGAAAGCTTTGCCTATTATGTTTTTATTACTATCTTTAACAGGATGTTGGGACAGTAGGGAGTTAACGGAATTTGGATTTATCATGGGGATTAGTTTAGACCAAACAGAAGAAGGCAGTATTGAAATAAACGCTCAATCCTATTCACCGACAGAAACGACAGGAGGAATGGGCGGCGGGGAAAAACAAGCCTATACAAATATAAAAGCGATAAATGAAAGTGTCTTTGACGGAGTTCGTGACATAAATCGATATTTAGGACGTTTACCCCGTTGGAGTCATATGCGTGTCATATTAATTGGAGAAGAGTTTGCAAAGGAACACGATATTGGGGAGATTCTTGACTTTTTTAATCGTAATGAAGATGTTCGCCTCACTACCTTGGTTATTGTTACTAATGGAAAAGCGGCTGATTATTTGACAATAAAGCCGTTTATTGAAAAAACAGTAAGTCAGCAATTGCAAACTATTATCGAAAGTTCTACCAAATATGCAGGTAAGACAATTAAAGCTAGCATGTTAGATATAGATTTGCAATTAAAAAGTAAAGCGAAAACGGCTTTAATCCCGTATTTTAAAATAAAGGAAGATCAACAAAAAGCTCCCTATAGCAGCGGGGTGGCAATTATTAGTAAAGGGAAAATGGCAGAACTCCTAGAACCGAGTGACGTTCAAGAAGTTCTTATGTTAATGAATAAATTTAAAAGCGGGATAATTGAGTTTCCTTGTTTGGATGAAGGGAGTCAAGATTCTTCGAAAATGGAAGCGTTAGAAACTTCCTTAATTAAAACAAAAATAACTCCCAAATTCACCATGAAACCACCCACTATTCACATGTTGACTAAAATAGAAGGGACGATTGGTGAACTAAGTTGTACTACTATAACCAATGTTGGCGAAGAAAAAAAATTAGAAGATCATATAAAAAAAATAATAGAAAAGAAGATCGAATCCGTGATTGAACGTATGCAGGAAGAGAAAGTGGATGTGTTGGGAATGGGGAATAAACTGTATCAACAAGACCCTGCCTTATGGAAAAAATGGGAAAAGGATTGGGACGACATTTTTGCTGACATCCACTTTATCATTGATGTTGAAGTGAATATTAGAAGTACGGGCATGCCTATTGGCGAAAAAGTAACGGGGGAATAGACATTGTTTGAGAAAACTGTTTTTCTTGTTATCGTGTGCGTAGGTATTTTGTTTTGCGACGCTCCAAAATTAAAGCAAT
This sequence comes from Neobacillus sp. C211, assembly GCF_051842875.1. NCBI lineage: Bacteria > Bacillati > Bacillota > Bacilli > Caryophanales > Bacillaceae > Neobacillus > Neobacillus sp. C211. Next base: position 33,546 of record NZ_JBPXRO010000023.1, on the reverse strand, counting down.
CAAATCGTAGAGATCGTATCGTTTATGGACTACTGGCGCTGCCCATCCTATACCTTAGTGGCGTTTATGTGTTGGATTTAGCATGGCCAAATTTAGATGAACTCGTTCACTTCCTTTTTTCAAAACCTGCCCATAAAATTGTCGAAGCTATCAAGGTACCCATATAAGCTCTAAATGGGATAGGAAAGGAGGGAATAAATTGAATAAAGTGGAAACAGTAAGTTCTGGACAAATGGCGTGTTTATTTCTCTCTTTTATGCTTGGATCTGCCTATATTAATATCCCACAGCCTTTGACGTTAGCTGCTAATAATGGAGCGTGGCTATCAGTAATTATTGCTAATGGTTATGGATTACTTTTATTGGCATGTGTTTTATATTTATATGGAAAAAATCCAAATTGGACTATAATCGATTATAGCAGGAAATTACTTGGAAAATGGATTGCGCTATGTATTTGTATTCCGATACTGATCGTGCTTTTTTTAATTATTTCTTACATTATCATAGATATAGGTGGATTTTTCACTACTTCAATGATGACAGAAACACCCGCTTATGTATTTCATGTTCTCATATTGCTGGTAGCTGCGTTAACGGTCAAAGCAGGTATCGAGGTAATGGCCAGAATGTTTATTTTGCTTCTTTGCTATTCAATCTTTTTTGCATTGATAGTAATAATATTGAATTTACCAAATTATCACGTAGGAAATCTCCTACCTGTTTTTCCAGAAGGAATGAAACCGGTTATACATGGTACTTATTCCATACTGGGTTTCCCATATGGTGAAATAGTCCTTTTTTCATTTTTACTTCCATTTGTTAATAAGGAACAGGCCAAGTCATTAAAAAAATATATGTTCTCAGCTCTTTTGCTTCAAGGGTTTTTAATCATTACCTCTATTCTTTGCACGATTATGGCTTTAGGACCACTTTCAGGTACATATAAATTTTCACTTTTTGAATTGGCACGTTTGGTTAATATTAAGGAAATTATTACAAGGAATGAGTCTTTCATTGGTATCGCCTTGATTGTTGGTTCCTATATGAAAGCAACCATCATGCTGTTTGTTTTAAAAGTAATCCTATCAAGATTATTAAAATTAAAGGATGAACAGATTATTATCTTTCCTGTTACGTTTATTACCCTCCTTCTCACACTTACCATGTTCAAGTCAGATATGGAGCATTTTGAAGCAACATTTATTATTTGGCCATTAATTGTTACTACCCTTGTCGTTTTTCCTTTCCTTTTTATTACCATCATGGCATTTTTCAGGGGAGAAAAAATAGAAGTGAAAGACGATCGCTTTTAGTTGTAGCCTATGTTGGTTTCCCTAGGGAAATCAAGTACATTCATTTTTCTTCTGTATATGATAAGCAGCCTATGCTTTTTTAAAGCACTTGGCTGCTTCTTTTTATGCCTAACTTCTAGGAATAACTAGGAATCTTAAATAATATGAATGAGGAGACGGTATCTGTAATTGTATCTTTTTAATATAGATCACTTTTGCTTACGGTCAGATTCAGATTATAGTTAAGCATCAATAAAGGGATGTGAGAAGCCATTGAGGAATAATTGGATTCCTTCTACTCCTTTAGAACAGATGGCCAATACCGAATACGATGTTTTGATTATTGGCACTGGTGCAGGCGGGGGAGCAGTTACCTGGAGAATATGCGAACAATGGGGGAAAAATGAAAAAAAAGTAGGTGTCGTTGAATCTGGTGATTTTTTGCTCCCAACACAAGCAGCCAATATTCCTACTATGAATAGTGAACGTATGAACAAACTTCATGAGTATGTATCAAAACCATTAGGTAGATTTAATCCCGAATTTCAGGGGGCTAAACAAGTTTTTGCCTTTGGTGGAAGAACTTTATTTTGGAATGCAATCACCCCACGGTTGAATCAGTTAGAATTTAGACAATGGCCTGTCACGGTCCAAGAGATGGAAGCTTATTATACAATTGCAGAAAGGATAATGAATGTATCAAGAGAATACACAAAGGGTTCCCAAATGACAGAAATATTGTTGAATAGATTGCAGTGGAAGGGTATTACAGAAGCTGCTTCTGCTCCTATAGCCGCCGAACTTGGTCCTGGAATTTATGGACAGGAGGGTTCAGATGTATTTTTTGGAGCAATCGATTTCTTTGCAAATGCATTAAATCACCGCCCATTCGATTTAACTGTAAAAACTCGTGCCGTTCAAGTACTTGTTGAAAGTGGAGAAGTAGTTGGCGTAAAGGTCCTATCTTCAGAAAAAAAACCTTATATTTTAAAAGCAAAGACCGTTGTATTATCAGCTAGTACATTTGAAACACCTCGATTGCTTCTTCACTCGGGAATTAAAGGGAAAGCCATCGGACATTATTTAATGAATCATTCTTTTGTGTTAGCCACTGGAACAATGAGCCGTGAGGAATTTCCGGAACCTTTAGGAACTTTAAGCATTTTAATTCCTTCAACATCTGATAGGCACTATCAAATACAGCTAAGAGGACCAAATGGATACTTTTGGTACCAACCATACCAAACAAAACCTTTTCTAAAGGAACTAGAAATAAATTTTGTTTGTTCTGGTGAGGTTGATCCTAGATTTGAAAATAAAGTTACATTAGATCCCTATAAAACGGATGAATTCGGGGTGCCAGAAGTACAAATACATTTTTCCTATAGTAAAAAGGATCAAGCCATCATCCGTGAAATTGCTGGTGCAATTGAACAGATTTCTTCTTTTTGTGGTATAAGTATGCATTCGAAACCGGGCCAGCCTTCCATCTGTCTAATGCCGCCGGGTGATCAAAATCATGACTCAGGAACCTGCCGAATGGGTAAGGATCCATCAACCTCTGCAGTTAACAAGTATGGGCAAATACATGGTGTGAAGGGACTATATGTTGCTGATAACAGTGTCATTCCCTCCATCGGTTCGGCAAACCTGACACTGACGACAGTTGCCTTAGCCATTCGAACAGCAGATTATATCATCCATCAGGATCAGGAGCGTGCCTTCACATGATTACATTAACAGCTTTTGGTGATGAAATTTCACCCGATTTGGAAATTCAAATGGATACTTTGGCCTCCGAAGGGATTTATTATATTGATTTACGTGGTGTAGGAGGAAAAAATGTTTTACAACTCAATGATGAGGTAGTAGCAGAAGTAAAAAAACGCCTGGATGCTCGAGGTTTTCGCATTTCCTCCATTGCTTCACCGATCGGGATTATTCCTATAACAGATGATTTTACTCCACAGCTTAATGATATGAGGCGGGCTATTTATTTAGCCAAATATTTTGGTACACCCTACATTCGGATTCGCTCTTTTATCATTCCTCAAGGAGAATATCCTTTAAAGTATAGAGATGAAGTTTTAAGGCGAATAAAAGATCTGACTCATATCGCTGAACATGAAAGTGTCATCCTTCTTCTTGAGAACGATACGACAATGTATGGGGATACCGGGGAACGCACACTTGATATTCTTCAAAGTATCAACTCCACTAATCTTCGTTTTGCGTTTGATCCGGTTAATTTTTTACGCTCCTCCGTGCTGCCAATGACCCATGCCTATCCTCTTGTAGAGCCTTATATTTCTTACATTCATCTGAAGGATGCTCAAATAGATACGGGTAAAGTGGTTCCGCCTGGAAAAGGAGACGCTGAAATTGTAAAATTACTTACTTCATTAAAAGAGAAAAGATATTCCGGATTTATATCGATTGAACCAAAGGGTATGCCAGGTATCGCTGATCGGGATTTCTTCTTGGTTGCAGCAAAAGCCTTGAAAACGCTTTTAAATAAAATGGGATTAAAATGGGATAAAAATAATCCCGATCTGGATACTTACAGTAAATTTTCTACTTCATCTGCCATTAAACCGAAACAAGCCTCTTTTCCCCCGGCTTGCCCTCAGGTGATCTCACCGGAAACTGTTGATTCCTGGATTCCACTCACCCCGTTAGAAAAAATGGCGCAAACAGATTATGATGTGTTGGTTATAGGGAGTGGAGCAGGAGGAGGAGCTGCCTTATGGCGGCTTTGTGATCAATGGAGAAATAAAGGAAAACGAGTTGGTATGATTGAAGCAGGAGACCTATTGTTACCAACACATGTTGAAAATCTCGGATTATTCTCCCGCGAACGAGCATTACAATATATTTCTTCTATAACAAGACCACTTGGGAAAAGACTTCCTGAATTTTCAGGTGCAAAACAAGTTTTTGGTCTAGGGGGCCGGACTATACAGTGGGCAGCAGCTTGTCCTCGAATTCCTTCCTATCTTATTTCACAATGGCCTATCCCACTAAAAGAGATGAATATTTACTACAAAATCGCTGAACAGGTCATGAATGTGAATAAAACCTTTTCGAAATCGAGTTTACCCACTCGAATCATTCTAAACCGTCTTTGGGCAAATGGATTTTATAAAGCGACAAGTATTCCTTTTGCTGTCGACATAACACCTACTAAATATGGCGTGATCCATTCCAACGCTGTATTTAGTTCCATCCTATTCCTTGCAGAAGCTTTAAATTACAGGCCATTTGATCTTGCTGTCAATGCTCGTGCCGTTCAACTGCTTATTGAAAAAGGAAAAACAGCGGGTGTTAAGGTCGTATCTCCGGATTTGAAATCATACTGGATCAAAGCAAAAACGATTGTTTTGTCGGCAAGTACTTTTGAAACTCCACGCCTGCTCCTTCATTCAGAAATTTCTGGTCCAGCCATTGGCCACTTTCTTATCGATCATTCTGCTTTAGCTGCAAATCCAATAATCAACCGGAAGTTGTTACCAGAGGATTTGGGGAGGATTGGTATTTTGATTCCAAATACGAAGGACAATCCTTATCAAATCGAATTTGGCATGCTTGAAAAACCGCTTCAAGATGAGTTAGAGATGATCTTCCATGGTTATGGAAATGTAGAACCACGATTTGAAAACATGATCTTTCTTGATCCCTATGAGAGAGACAAATATGGTGTACCAAAGATCCAGGTTCATTTCAATTTTAGTAATCGGGATCGAGTTGTCATTCAGCAATTGGCAGCAGGAATGGAAAGGGTTCTTACGTCCTTAGGCATCATTGACGGGCAGCCCAAGATTTATCTGCGTGCACCCGGGGATGATAACCATGAATCAGGAACTTGCCGCATGGGTAATGACCCTTACACTTCTGCAGTTAATAAATTCGGTCAAATTCACGGCATTTCAGGACTTTATGTAGCGGATAACAGTATCTTACCGACTTTAGGGGCCAATCCTACACTTACAACAGTTGCCTTGGCCATTCGAACAGCGGATTATATTATTCATCAAAACAAATAAATATGGTTGCTGAAAAGCTTCATGGATGGTTAACTGGTGCTTATAGTAAAGAACCAGCTGCCATTGATGCGGCTTTTCTTATTGAACAAATTTACATTTCGATAAATGTAAAAACATCAGGATGTGGTATATTAGGAGAATATACAGATTATTTATAATGGAAAATAATTTAAATAAAAAGTAGGTTTTAATTCGGAAAGAAAGAGTGATACATCCCTTGAAATACAAAGGAAGAATAGTAACAACCTTAATTAGTATAATTGTTGGAATACCTTATGTTGCTTATAATTATATTACACTTCAAAGTTCGATTCGGACGTTCATAGATACAACCGTTTTGATTGTAACTACCGTGACACTCTGGTGGCTGGGAAAACAATATGACAAGGCTAAGTTTTATTCCGAAAAAGACTATTTAACTGGGCTTTACAATAGACGTTTTATTGAGGAGATTTTCCCAAAACTAATATCATCAGCGAAAAAAATCGAACAACTAAGTATATTAATATTAGATTGTAATGACTTTAAACAAATAAATGATACAGATGGTCATAAATATGGAGATCTGGTACTTGAAAATATTTCGACTATACTTCTAAAAAGCACTAGCGTCAGTGACATTATCGCAAGATGGGGAGGAGATGAATTTTTAATCATTTCCCCCTTCTCAGATCAAACTGAAACTGAAGCAATGATTAAGAGGATTGAAAACGGATTGAGAGAGCTATCCCAAAAGACAGAAAAAAAAATTTCAGTTTCTGCTGGATTTGCTATTTATCCAATTGATGGAAAAGATATGGACAGTCTAATTAAGATTGCTGATAAAAATATGTATAAATTAAAAACCTTAAGTAAAAAAGCTACCCTTAAAAAAATATGAAACAATGAATAATTATCATTCAATTAATGAGAGTAGAAAGGAGTTCTACATGAAGATGATTGATGAGTACTTCGAAACAGCGATGGAAGCCTGGAGTATGATGCAAAAGACTTCTGGTGATGAAGGAGCAGAATGGGCAGAAAGATTTGAACGCTACTTTTATGAATTTATCGATGAATTGAAGAAATGGTGGGCAACTCTTCATCCAAAACCAACGAATATAGATGAGGCTGAGGAGTTACCAGAAATAAAAAAGTGGATGGAGCAAATCCCTGCACCTGTACAACTAAATTTTCTTACAGAATTAGAGGATATTTTGGATGGAATAGATACAGAACGTTTTGATTAGGTAGTAGAGTATGGTGGAGATGTGTTGTTGTACTAAAGAAGAAGTTTAGTTGAACATAGAGAAATGACTCCTTTCTGTCGCTTTTGACATATATTACGACAGAAAGGTGGCTTATGAAATCCCTCCTTTACCGAAGGATGTGGCTAAAATTACTTTTAAGCAACTCAGTGGTTTGTAAGTAACCTTGGAGGTTTATCCATTGTTATTCAAGACAGTACATCAATGGAAGTGTGTAGAATGAGCAAAATTGGCTACACAATACCATTTGATTCACATAAAATAAAGCAAATTTTAGTTTTGGGGTTGGTAATAATGGAACTTCCAAAAAATATGAGCAATAACAGAAAAGAATTCAGCGAGAAAAAAAGTAATAAAATTTTAGGACTGGAAAAAGAGGTTGCATTAGGGCTTTGGATTCAAGTAATAGGTCAGATCATTGAAATTAAAGGTTTATCAGGGCTTTTGCATATTGAGGAAGATGCAAATACAATAGGTGAACAACAAATACTAACCGGTGTTTGGATTAAGACGATTGGACAAATATTAGAGGCTATTTCTGTATCAAGTCAAATAGGAGAAACAGATTTAATTAAACTGCTACAAGAACAAAAACTCGCCATCACAGGAGATATGCTTGTGTCAATTGGTTCAGCTTATGAAGTAATCGGAGGAATTCATGTACTTGAAGAGGAAACAGACAAAATTTCTCGCATAGTTCCATAACGAAGAGAACTCGCCAATACTTGAACTGACCCATAAAAGTTAGACAAATAACTTTTATGCAACTTTTAAGACTTGAGTTCGGAATTCGACCGGACTCAGGTCTTTTAATTTGGACTTCATTCTTTTGTGATTGTAATAGTATATATAATCAGCTAATTCCCGTTCAAAATGCTCTATACTATCAAATTCCTGTAGATAAAGGAGTTCGGACTTTAATAAGCCAAAGAAATTTTCCATGACTGCATTATCAAAACAGTTTCCTTTCCGGGACATACTCTGTGTAATTTGATGTTGTTTCAATTTTTTTTGATATTTTCCCATTTCGAATGGTAGAAGGATCAGCTATCTTAAAAATAGCAGCTGTTTCATTCGGTGACGTCCTGTAATCTTTCATATATTTTAGTACGTCTAGTTTAAACTCTGTTGAGAAACTTGTATAGGATTTTTGAAACGCTTCTACACCGTTTATCTCGTATTGCTTCACCCAGGTTTTTATAAGAGAAGAGTGTGCTCCAATGGAAGCCCCAATCTTTTGATAACTATCATTGCCATTCAAATAGCGCTGAGCAGCAGCTATTTTATCTTCCGCATTAAATTTAGCCATAAAAAAACACCCCGAAAATGTTAGAATGGTGTCTAACATTTACGGGGCAGATCATACTGTGGCGAGTTATGCTTTTATGTACATCAATTGCTATGTCAAAATGAATGTCATTCCACTTATAGTTCCGAGAAAGTAACCTTAAAAAGAACTCAATAAAATATAAATCAATAACTGTTTTCACTAGCTATTTATTTCAAGACCTTATTCAACATCATAACAAATCTAAAAGGTGGATAATTTATCCTAAGAAAATCATAAAAAATGCTTAGCATATTGCCAAGATTTTTTATTCACCTTATTTGGCTTTAGGGAATACTCTACGAATTGTTTCAGTAAACTCATTAAAGAAACCTGAGATTGGTCTACCATTACGAATATCAGAGGCATATGTGTTCATGCGATCATAAAAGTCAGGGTTTTCCGATACATATACGTTATCAATATCTCGATCAGTGGATTTCACTCTTTGTGAAATCTTATGTTCAATACTATTAGTATCCTCATTTTGGGATGTAGGTGATAGCTTTACGGCTACATATGCATTATTTTCTGTAACAATGACATTTGCCGTGTCCACTTCTTTCAGGTCGGTTACTTTTTTAGCAGCAACATCAGCAACTCCCATTCTGGAATCATTATTGTCCCTGACGTTGTTGATGTTGTTCCTTGTTACATTTTGATCACGATTTACAAGATCATTTTTATTTACGTTATTTCTGGCGCACCCTGTTAAATCAAGGCTAAATATAAGGATTGGAATTAAGATTAGGATCTTTTTCATGGTGTATTCCCTCCGTGAATTTAGTTAACAAGATTAAGTTCTCCATTTCCTTTAAAGATTAGTCATATGATGGTTTAGTTATTCAAATAATTTATTTACATTGAATTGGAATCATTTTTTATGAAATCGAAAAATACGCAGTAAAACAAAAGGTATTTTTAAAAAACATCGTAACCGAAATAAATGCATATTTTCTGCACATTTTTGTTGTAGGATTTGTATGATTCTAATTTTTAGGAGGATTACGATGAAGCGAAGATTTCTTACATTGGTTGTTTTTTCACTAATTATATCAGTATTCTTAGCGGCTTGTTCAAAAGATGATTCAATGGATTATGGAGATATGGACCATAACTCAAATAAAAAACAAACGGAAACAAGCCATGAAGGGATGAATCACGGAGATATGACATCCACTCCTCAAAAGGATAATACCAAAGTAGAGTTTTCCTTTAATGAAAAACCTGAAAGTGGAAAACAAATCCCTTTAAACATTCAGGTAAATAATAAGAATGGTCAACCAATAAAGGATTTTGATGTCGAACATGAAAAACTCATGCACTTAATTGTTGTAAGTAAAGATTTATCCCATTTTGACCATATTCATCCTGAATATAAAGGGAACGGATTATTTACAATTAATTCAAATTTTCCTTCCGGAGGGGAATATAAGCTCTTTGCTGATTTTGTACCTAAAGGAGCAGAAAAAATGGTAAAAACTTATGACGTAACAGTAGCAGGAAACAAAGTAAAGACTACAGCTTTAACAGAAGAAAAGGAATTAACAAAAGTAGTGGATGGAAAAGAGGTGACGTTGAAATTTGACCATTTGATGACTGGAATGGACTTGACGATGACATTCACGATTAAAGATGCTAATACAAAGCAGCCTATTACTAATTTACAACCATATTTAGGTGCAGTAGGACATGTTGTAGCAATTAGTGGTGATACAGAAACTTATTTACATGTTCATCCAATAGACGAAAAAGCAACAGGTCCAGATGCGAAATTTATGACAAGTTTCCCTGATGGTGGTCTCTATAAAATTTGGGGACAATTCCAACAAAACGGAAAAGTAATTACTGTGCCATTTACCATAAATGTACCAAAATAAAAAATAACTTTATTATTAAGCATTTGATAGAAGTTATTAGTAATCATTGTGATATTAAACAACATACATAACACCATTCATATAATTCTGAACGGTGTTATGTATTTTTGCAGCTTTAATTGGAAATGCCGCTATCCTCCAATAGGAAGAAACACATTTTTATCTTTCACTTAAACTTTGAAATCCAATACCCTACGATGACAATAGCTAAACCGAGCAACGTCTTCCAATTCGGAACTTCCTTCATGAATAAAAACCCCATCAATACACAAACCAATATTTCAATTCCTTTCGAAAAAGTAAGGGCGAAAGTTAAGTTCCCGAATACCTTGTATGTAAATTTCACCCCGAATCCGATCATCAAATTTGCAGTAAACAGAACTGGCAGAAGCTTCGTTTGATACCAAACTGTTGTCCAAAAAGCCGGATCGATGTGTTTGCTTTGATAAGCGAAAATGGCATTTACCGCTAATAGCCCTCCGAGCAGTAAAGCAATAGCATATACAAGCAACATTCTGCTACCCCCATTTCAAATAGACTGTTCCAACGATATGTTTCCCAGGGGTAACTTTTTTAACCGTGCTCAAAAGATAGAATGCGGAATAAAGAGGTATCATCTAAATTGCTATAGTGTACAAGCCCATATAAAAAGACGCATTCGAAAAAATGCGCTCCGGAAGCCAGAAAGTGGCTCCTGAAGTGCATTTTTTTAAGAGGTATTCTAGAAAATAGTACTATTTAATTTATCAAATCCGGTTTATTTTTATCACAAACCAATATTAGGGATATCCAATCACACACAATGTAGGGTTAGTCCAGTGTAGCTGACATCACCCCTATATCAAAGGAAGTATTGGGCGTACCAATTTACATTATTTGTCTTACGTATAAAATCCGCGAAATGCTGTAAGGACCCCATACTGATCATACCCCTTTTTTAGAGTAATAGTATCAGTATGTCTAAGCTTTAGAGATTAATTGCAATTGTTTTGAGTTTTTGCACCAGAACCCATTTTTTTCTTCTATTTTTATATTCGGTTTTCTTTTATACTAGAATGAGCCTAACAATGAGGTAAACTGTATGGAACATACTAAAAACTTGCTCTTACAAGTAATGATTATTTTGATCCCTGTCTTTTTTTATTCTATGTATTTAACCAATCGTCATCAATTCATCGAAACGAAACGTCAAAAATTAATTTTCAGTTTCTTGGCAACGATTACGTTAGTATTGTGCATGTCCTTCCCGATCTATTCGGATGTAAACGAGCGAAGTGACCTACGGTTTGTAGCTCTTATGATCGGTATATTTTATGGAGGAGGATACGCAACAGGTATTGTTCTCACGATCATCTTATTGTTGTATCGTTGGTATTTCGGGGGGGAAGGTTTTTATTCAACGGTATACGAAGTCCTTTTCTTCTTACCCATGTTTTTTTTAGCATATCCACGTTTCATCCAACAGGATCGAGCAGGTCGAATGAAACTGGCTTGGATGATAACATCGGGGATGTCCTTAATCTTCATCCTAGTGGATTTTCAAGAGATGGATTTTTTTAACCACACACTTCAGGAAATTTTAGCGATATGTGTTGCCACCATCGTAACCATCTTTTTGATTGAAACCTTAAGGGAAAATGCCCAGTTACACATGGAAGCTCAACAGGCGGAAAAATATAAGATACTCGGAGAATTGGCCAGTTCCTTTGCTCATGAAGTTCGAAATCCCATGCAGACCAATCGAGGATTTCTCCAGTTACTTCTACAATCACCAATTTCAGAGACGTATAAAAGGTATGTTCAAATTTGTATAGAAGAAGTGGATCGAACGAATGACGTCATTACTGAATATCTTTCGCTTGCCAAGCCAGAAGCGGATACGAAAGAGTCCGTCGATGTTTGCCAAAAAATACAAACAGTCGTCAAGATTCTCTACTCCTATGCTTTAGAACGAAAAGTAAGCATAGACGTCCGACTTCCGGAGCAAGAGTGTGCGATATTGGGTCATCCCCCAAAAATGAAACAAGCCTTCCTCAATATCATCAAAAATGGCATCGAAGCGATGCCTCAAGGTGGTGCGGTTTCCATTTGCGTGAAACAGGAGTCACAGCATGTGATGATCCAAATCCAAGATGAGGGAGTGGGGATGGATGAAGACGAAGTGAAACGTCTAGGACAACCATTTTATTCCCTGAAAGAAAAAGGAACCGGTATAGGACTCATGGTGAGCTATCGCATTATCGACTCGCTTCAAGGAAAAATCACCGTCCAAAGCCAAAAAGGAAAAGGAACCACGTTTACCATTCGGTTCCCTCTCCATAATTGTAAAAATATCATCGCCATTAACTGACAATCATGAGCGTTAGCTAAAAATAAAAGTATATGAACCGACAGGAGTTAAAGGGTATTGGATGGTAGATAACCGTACTGAGACAGTTGAAGTGTTTATCTTTATAGAAGTAAGTATTTTGAAGACTTTATCATCGATTTAAAGAACATACTTCTATAATACAAATTCTAACCATCTATGAGCGTGTCGTTTATCTAAGTGAATCAAGAGATTAACAAGCAGCCAAGCGCTTTCTCAAGAAAGCCTTGGCTTTTTTCGTATGTTTCCAGACCACGTGTCATAACAGTGGATAAAAACCCAGCTTATCCTGTAGCAATTCAGGAGTTAAAAGAGGAGAAGCGTATGCTTGAAGAGGTACGGAAACGATTCGAAGAATGAGGGGCCACATGTGAAATATTTTCCAATAGGTATGAAGTCCTCCGTGATTTATCCCCACTATACAAATCACGAAAAGATTAGAATCCGTCATAAGAAATGGATGCCAACAACTGCCTATTCAATCGATAGGTTTTTTATTGAAAAGCAAAGGGAATAGCACCAAAATTTAATGAAGACTTGGGAAGAAAAAAAGCATTAGTTTCCATTTCAAATTCTCAGGTGAATACAGCGGAAAATAAAGCATTGTTTGGTATTTATCACACACCTGCAATAGGGGACACGTCATATGATACATTAGCTTTTGAATTTAAAAGTGATTCAATCACTACTACCATACAGAACCGTATTATGGGGGGAGAGGCTTTTTTCAAAAAAGGTACTTCAGGAGGGACATTTTGAAGACATTATTATTGGAGAACATTTTAACTGCAATGAACATTCAGCCTAATGAAAAGCAAAAAGGTATACGAATCAAGAACGTCACTTATAACAGATTTGAAATTAGAAGTCATACGTTATTTTTTCGTTGGAACAATAGAGCGGTGCCTGTTGAAACTATAAAGAAATACAAAAATGTATTCATCGTTACCGATACACCATTTTCTCATATGGAAAAATTAAATCCTAATCAAATCATTATGGTAAAGGATCTCAAAGACAGTTTCTTTAAATTAACTTCGTATTACAGGCATCTGTTTAACATTCCTGTAGTCGCCATTACTGGGACATGTGGAAAGTCAACTACGAAAGAAATGCTAAAACACATTTTGGAAGAAACACAAAAGGTGCAGGCAACAATATCAAGCAAAAATGCCAATTGTTACAACCTTCCTTATTTAATGGGAATTGATGAAGATACGGATGTGGCAGTATTTGAAACAGCCGTATCTTCAAAAGGGGATATGACGGAGTCCTGTAAGTATTTTTACCCAACGATTGGGATTATGACAATGATTGATGTGGATCATACGGATAAAATCCGATCATTTGATCATTATCTAGCAGAAAAGGCAAAAATAATGCAAGGTATGAACAATAAAGGAATTCTCATCCTAAATTCGGACGACCCCTATCTTTCCACCATTGATACTTCAAAATTTATGGGAGAGATTATAACGTTCGGAAAAAACAAGGATGCTATTTTTAGGATTAAGGAGTATCAATATCATTCATCTGGCATGACTTTTTGGATGGAATATAAGCAAAGTAAATTTAAAGGATATATACCGGGTCTTGGTGAGCATAGTGTATATAATGCAGCCGCTTCATTAGCAGCCGCTGCAATCTTAGGAGTGGATATTCACTATGCTATAAAGAGATTATCTTCTTATCATCACATGAGATCCCATTTTCAAATCATCGAAGGACGAAATCAAATTACGTTGGTGGATGATACTTGGAAGTCAAATCCTGCTTCCTTAAGAAAAGGCTTAGAAACATTAAGCAGTATTGCATTGCCATCCCAAAGAAAAATTGCTGTTCTGGGAAGAATGGCAGCACTGGGAAAATATGCAGATGAAGAATACGAAAAGGCAGGACATCTAATCGGTGCCTCGGGGGTAGATATTCTCATCACCAAAGGGTTTATTGCAAGAGATTTTGAAAAGCCAGCTATAGAGGCAGGAGTAAATCCGCATAATGTTTATCATTTTTCAGATGCAGATGAAATAAAGAGGTTTTTTGATTCATTTTTAATCCCAAATGACATTGTTTATTTCAAAACGGGCGGGGATGACTCAGACTTCGATGATGTCATCGAATATTTAAGAAGTTAAAATGGTAGAAACTTTTCTCATAAAAAGGCAGCTTTCCTTTAATGAACGGCAACTCAATTGTCCACAATTGAAGGTCTGTTCATGAGCGGCAAGCTGCCTTTTGGGGATTAAATATTTGTTCTATGATGAAAACCTATAATAACTGGCTAATCTGGCTTTAGTCTATTTCCCGTTTGTATCAGCTAAATATTTAGCATACAAAATCGTATTTTTGGCTACATCCAATTCAAGATTATAAATATTAGGTGGGCCTGGTCTCCAATTTACTTCAAAAAGCCATAGTTTTTGGTTGGCATCAATTCCGACGTCAATTCCTAATTCGTCCAATTCATTGTCATATAAAGAATCAAAATGATTTGAGAAACTTATCGCAAACTGTTCAAGATACCTTTGAATATCATACCAGGAGTTACCAAACTCTGTTTTTAAAAAAATATCCAGGTAAGTACTATAACCACCACTCTTCATATTAGATGTGATGGTCCCTAAACGCCCGATCCGTGGATAAATAGAAGTAATAACCCATTTTCCTTCTCCATTTTTTTGTACATGCAACCGGAAATCAAAAACATGACCAGATTTTGTTTGACTTGTAATAAACTGTTGAACTACGTAATCTTGTTCTTGTATTTTAAGGGATATCAAGTCTAACAATTGTTTTTCATTTAAGGTTAATACTAGGCCTGCATCATTCATTTTGTAATGATTTGCCCCATATTTTTCAATAAAAACAACGCCCCCTCCTTGATGCCCCGTTAACGGTTTGATAATCACTTTTTTATAACGACGGATCATGTCAAAAAAAATCTGAACGTCAGTTAATTCATAAAAAGGAATAAGGTAATGATTAAATTTATTTGCCTTTTTAATTCTGTTATAAACCGATAATTTGTCCCCAATTGAATGACTTGTAAACGGAATCCTATCAAACAAATAATCAAAGATTTGTTTAGCTTTCTCACTTGCAACATAACTTGCATTATAAATGACATCAGGGAAAGGAAATTCCTTTTCAATCCATTGTCCATTTTCATAGGCTTTTCCTAAAATCTTTTGCTGTTTTATATTCACCTTCCCTAGGGTAAAGTAAAAAAAGGTTACACCTTCTGCTTTTGCTACAGCGGCATAAGCATATGCTTTCTTTACATTACTTGGATCACTGCGATGATGAAGCATGCCAATTAACGTCATTTTACTTCTTTTCCACCTCTCCACATTCTTTTTCTTATAAAAAGACTAGAATTTTTGTTCAATCATTAATAGCTCATCTAATCTCTTAAAACCTCTGTTTTTATAGATCCTACTCATTATTTGTCACTTGAAATTTTTAAATTGGGTCAAGGAAGAAACGTATTTCGCTAGCTGCTCCCATAGCAATTCTTTTCGCTTCGAATTTATTCTCTGAGGATGCCAAAATGTATCCGCAACGGTCTCCCATTGATAAAGGCGGACGAACTATCTGTCCTTGTCGGGGTTTTATATACACCTCTTCTACACCGGGATATTGAGAGACTCGTTCTTTCCCCGTTACCTTCATTAATTTTCCTTTAGAATCAACTGTTAAATAATGTGCATATACATACTTACTGTGTTTTTTAGTAAGGCAAGGCTCATTTCCTAACATTAATTGAATGGTTTCCTCTACTAAATTAATCCCAAATCCGACTTCAATGATTCGATTCATCGCTCCACCTGAGATTCTTGGGTTAATTTCAATTAATTTCCAAACTCCATTTACTAAACGCATTTCAAGGTGACAGGCACCGTTTTTCATTTGAAAAGCCTTTAAGATGGAACTTACTGTCTCAAGGATACTATTGTATGTCCTTTGATTGACATCTGTTAGTAAACAATATCCGGTTACGATAAATCGTTGTAAAAAAGTAATCTGTTGTTCGATTATCGCGACAATATGAACTTTTCCATTGTGTACTAAAACTTCAATTAAATATTGGGGTCCTATTAGATACTCTTCCAATAAAATCTGTTCATTTTTTTTTAGTAATTCTTGTAATGCCAGCCTTAACTGATTCTCGTTATTTGCCAAATGGACATCTTTTGAGCCGGCAGATGTGGGAGACTTTACAATAAGAGGTAAATAGTTATTGGCTTGACCAATAAAATTCTCTAAGGAAAAATCATCTGGTTTATAAAGGGCATAATAAGGAGAATTTGGGTGTCCTTTGAGAAGCTCACGAGTTAAAACTTTATTTTCCATTTTTAATATTGAATCAGTAGAGACTACACTTGAACAAAATTCTTCCGATAAGGCGGCTGCTACATGAACGTAAGAATGTACAAAACTCAAAATGCCTTTTATTCGTTTGCCTTGTCTTTGTAGTTTGCTGAGGGTTTTTTTTATTTCACCATTATTGGATAATTCTACTAAAATCATTTGATGGACTTCGGGAAATTCTGTTCTTTGGTGAATGTATTTTTGCCTATTGGTTAATAACACCGTAAAATATCCGAGTCTCTCAGCAGCTTTTATTGCTTCTCTACTGGATCCGGATTTGTTAGTTTCAATAAATACAATGGTTTGCATAAGCTTTGTCATCCTATCTTTGGCGGTTTTTTATTGAAGGATTTAGCTTTACCAGTTTTTCTTGAATAAACTGATAAGTACAATTTATTATATTGTTATTAGACAACAGTGGTATGGACAATCGTCATCATTCTTAAGACAATTAAATTAGAATTTGTACAGAGTTCATAAAAGGACAAAACTACCGTATGTAGAAAGGGGATACACATGAAGATGATTGATGAGTACTTCGAAACAGCGATGGAAGCCTGGAGTATGATGCAAAAGACTTCTGGTGATGAAGGGGCAGAATGGGCAGAAAGATTTGAACGTTACTTTTATGAATTTATCGATGAATTGAAGAAATGGTGGGCAACTCTTCAGCCAAAACCAACGAATATAGATGAGGCTGAGGAGTTACCTCAAATAAAAAAGTGGATGGAGCAAATTCCTGAACCTGTACAACTAAATTTTCTTACAGAATTAGAGGATATTTTGGATGGATTAGATACAGAACGTTTTGATTAAGAAATAGAGTATGGTGGAGATGTGTTATTGTCCGGTGAAGTTTAATGGAAGAAGGGGTTTGTGTATTATTTGTGGAAGTTTAAAAAGTTACAAACGAATGGGTTTACGCGTAAAAGAACAATGGGACTGCTGAAACAGCAGTCCCATTGTTCTTTTACGTTTCAAGTAAATGACAGGTTAGTTCAAAAACAATATCAGTTGTACCCTATACATCTGCATTTAAAATGTAGTAGATGGTACAATTTCAAAAATAGTACCTTGGTTAAAATCAGTCACTTTCATAGAGCCATAAACCCCTAAATATAGTCTAGTTTGATCCAGATTCGTTCCCAAAGTAACATAATAAGCTGATTGAGACCCAAAATTATAATCGGTTTCAATCACACTAAAATCATTTTGTTTACCATCTGTTCTAACCCTGCTATATGCTAAAACCCCTCTAACTGGAGGGCGAGATTCTTCAACACGGGAAAGGTCGGTAAACACAACACTTCCCGTTAAATTGGGGATTCCATTCCCCATAAAGGCTTGCACTCCTGTAAGTGCCGTTCCTCCAAACTTATCGGGGCGGGGATCTTTATGAAAATAACTAGTTAGAGGATGAAGACGTTTCGCGGAAGTGTTTATAGCTTCATTGTAATAAGCAATTGTTTTCTCATCTAAAGTCGGATTTGCAGAACAGCCCCTTATAATTGACGTCGGAAAAGCACCTTCCCACCCTCGCCAGCCAAAGTTAATAAATCCCTCTTGGTTAGGTTCGGTGTTTCTTAAAGAAGCTTGAATCAGCTGAGTAACCGGAATTGGTTTATAATGAACGAATGAAAAAATCGACTCTACCAAATCCTGTCCGACATTTCCCACATATTTGATATACTGTTTATTAAACTTTTGAAATGAAATGCCTGGTATATTACGAACCCCTTTGGCCATTACCGTGATCGTTTCCTGAATAGTTGCAGGAAGTTCATTAAAACGTGTGACTACAGGTGGATTGTTGATAAATGTATTCTTACCTACATCAATTTCAATGATTTTACCGGCGATTTCCATATCGTTCTGGCTTAAATTAAATGGATCATAACCTGATCCACCATCTCCGGTTGTTAAAACAAGTTTTCCTGTTTCAGGTGAAAAGTTTAAGCTATTGACACCATTATGATTTAAAAATGGTCTTCTTAAGTTAAGTAAAGTCTGTCGTCTTTGAGGTTGACCATTCGATTGTAAGATCCATTCTTCAACTGTATCAATATGATCATATTGAGTTTCTCTATTTATCCACCTTAGGTTTAAAGTGCTGGGATCACACGGGTTAGGATTAAAAGGTTCAGGAAGAGCACCTGGACCTTGTGTTCCAGCTACTGAATAATGAAGATAAAACAGACCGTTATAATAAAATTCGGGATGAAACGCTAGCCCTAGCAATCCCCGTTCATCATATCCACCACCAGAAACACCTAGTTTTATGACTCGCGGGCGAATATCTAAAAAAGTCTTTAAACTTGAGTTTCCTATGTAAAAGATCTCTCCTACCTGGGTTGCAATAAATAATCTTTCAATTGAGTCACCCGGAAGTATAGTTGATTTCAAAACAGTGGGTAAATTTATCTTACTTACCATGGGCCGAAAACTAACCTTAATTTTTATCAACTAACTTTACCTCCTTCTTAATTGTTTTCATTTTTAAGAATATGATTAGAACTGTTCTATTAGTACCAAATTAGGGCAGGGGAGTCTGACAACTATCCTGCTTACTTTAATAGAAAAAGAGATCGTCTATCGACGATCTTTTTTATGAGTAAACATAATCGTTTGGGAACATGATGTACAGGTAATGGTTGAAGGACCTGGACATGTACCTATGCACCTAATTAAAGAAAATATGGATAAACAACTAGAAGTGTGTCAGGAAGCACCATTCTACACACTTGGACCTCTTACGACTGATATAGCACCTGGTTATGATCACATTACATCTGCTATTGGGGCAGCAATGATTGGTTGGTATGGCACAGCTATGCTTTGTTATGTAACGCCTAAAGAACATTTAGGTTTACCGAATAGAGAGGATGTTCGTGTAGGGGTTATTACTTACAAAATTGCCGCCCATGCTGCTGATTTGGCAAAAGGACATCCAGGAGCCCAAAAAAGAGATGATGGCTTATCAAAAGCTCGTTTTGAATTCCGTTGGAGAGATCAGTTTAATTTATCTTTAGATCCTGAACGTGCGATAGAATATCATGATGTTAACTAAAAAACCGACGAAAAGACACTCTCAACAAGAGGGTATTAAAAATATAGCCATTTAACCTTACCTTGATTAATATCGGGGTAAGGTTTATTAATATAACTGGTTCGGTGAGAAAGCGATAACAGTCTTCGCGAACTAGAAAACACCACTTATTAAATGCGACATAACAGAGAAAAAAGGGATAAAGATCCTTTCGTGTTACTCTCTTTTTTGAATGAATAAGCGGGCAGGAAGGAAACAGGAGTTGTTTTGTATATTTTTCAAAATAAATCAGAGAATAAAAAGATGAAAGAAAATAATGGAGGAATTGACAATGAAGGAAAGTAATCGAAATCAGAACGGTCCTGAAAATAAAATGAAAAAATTTAAAAACATAAATCAGTCAGCTTTAAACTACGTACAGCCAGCTATTGAAAATGCGGCGGAGTCGTCTCGAGATGCAACTCAAAACTTAATTAACAATACAATCAATAAACAAGAAACGTAATGGTTTAAGTCAATTGATAATAGTTTTGAAAGGGGATATTATGGAAGAGAATAAAAAGGTACCGCAGAAATTAAGTTATGAATCAGATGGAAAAATGGGTAAAAACAACAATAAGGTAAAGGATAACAAAAAAGATCCGTCTGAATTTTTTAATACTACACAAAGCAGTGAATGAAAAATAAAAGAGGTATACCCTAAGCAGGTAGAATAAAATATTTCGGCAGCCTTTAACTGCCGGGATCTTATGTCATAGAAATGCGAAAGAAGTGCTCAAAATTTTGAGTGCTTCTTTTTTTAAAGTTCTTTCAATACCGGGGCCGTTTTCCAAAAGGGAAATACAAAATAAGCCAAGAGGTAATTCAATAGTTCTTTGGGGAGTTAGGGGCAGTGATGCCCCTTGTTTACCCGACTTAACTATTAATGAATAAGTTTTAAAAAATTTATAATTCAATTACAAATTAGGGTTCTTGTTTCTTTTTCCATGACGGATCACCATAATCGTGAAATTTTTGATTCAGCTTATAGAATGCCATAGGAAGTAATACGGATACTACAGTAGAAAAGATGATAAGGTTGGAGGGCAATCGGCCGATTACTCTTTCCCACATCTAGCTCGCCTCTTTCTATTGTTTTTCACTTTCAATTATTGCTCCAGAAGTTTGGACAATGATGTCTGCTTGAACTTTAATGGTGCTTGTGGAAAAGTAATTTTTCCCATCATCCCAATCTTGTTTGATTCGTTTCCATGTGTCATAATCTTCCCGTTGAAGATAACCACCTAACCCAAGAGCGTCAACTCTTAAATCTTCTTGAAAAGTTTTAATTGTTTTAGATACTTTTCGTTCAATTTCTTTTTCAACGGCTGTTTCCACTTTGGATAGGATTTTAGGATTCATGTAATCAAGAGAACCAAAAGACTCTCCAATTTGTCCTTCTGCCTCAATTTTAATATGAAACTGAATGTTTTCCTTATTCTTTGATACGACCTTCACACTGCTTTTTTCCCTTTTTATTTCATAAACAACTAGCTTATTCTCTACTTTTGTTTTCAAAATTCCCCCTTTATAGTCACCTGTTATCAAATTTAAACCTTCAGTGATATCACCGTTAATAAAGCCGATCATTTGATTATTATGACCATGAAAGACGGCTGCCCCTGCTATGTTTATCTTTTGATTATCCCTTTTTATTTTGGGAACGACAAAGCTTGTTTTATCTATTAAACGTTCATGAATACTACCGATTCGTTTTTCAGGAAGAATCCTTGCGTTTTTAAATGAATTTTCAACAATTGAATCAATATGCATGACCGGAAGATTTTCAGGTGTTGGTTGAATACCCAATATAGGACCTGCTTCCCCTTCTGCAATCATAACTTTTATTCCTCTTCGTGTTTCACTATCTCGCAGGAAAAAATCAAGGACATTACCTAATGCTTTTGGTATTTTAGCGACATTTTCTGATATGATAATGGTTTGCAAATGTTCATTGAATGGTGTTCGACTCGTTTCTTCTCCTAAATGGCGCGATTGCCCCGATATAGTCTCATCCTCGATTACCAAATTATTATACGCCTTCTGTGAAGTGCCGCCTTGGCCGCCTTGGCCTGAGCCTCCCTGGGATAATCCAGAGGGAACGACGAATTGATAGGTTCCTTTATAACGATATTCTCCTTCTGATTCTTCTAGCTTCTCACCTGTTTCCTCAGCTAAATCAATGGCTATTCCAATAATAAAGCCACGATCTTCAATTTCCACGTGATCCCAACACCCGGTAAGGAAAGCAGAAAATACTCCTAATAGGGTTATGCATAACTTGAATCTACTCATTTCCCTTGATTCCCCTGACTTTCGCTAGTATTAGTAAAACTGTTGGAATCAAAACTCCCAGTCCGAAGATAAAGTAACTTAAGTACCTGCCTAGTATAGTCACCTCTATTAGATTTATAGGAAACATGGCGATTAGGTAAATACAAGGTGTTAGAAGAAAAATAAATGTTCTTTTTTTTACTTTTTGAAAGAGGGAACTGAAGGCCATTAAACTTACATCGAGGCATAAGGATGCCGTATTAAAAATAGTCATAATCCAAATCATATAAAATAACGATTCAATACGCCCAAAAAAGCCTCCTGGTACCTCTGCTTCTTTAGCAAGTTCAATCGTGGGATAAATGAGCGTGGCAGTTGTTTCTGCAGTGAAAACACCAATGGCCATCATATATATAAGTAGGTATAGAACTAACGGAATACCTGCACCAATCATGGCATATTTTGTCACTCCTTTCGGTCTATTTACAAATGCAACATAAAAGAGAAGAATGTCAGAACCAAAAAGAGAAAAAAAACTTTCTTTGCTGCCTTTCCAATAGCCCTCCCAGTTTGTGGTGAACAAGGGAAATAGATTCTTAGGTTCAAAATTGGGGATATTCATTACCAATACCAATAAAGCAATGAAAAGAATAATGGGAAAGAACAACAAATTTAACCGTATGACACCAACCCGAGAACCTGAAACCGCATAAACTATGACAAGTAGAAACAGTAACGCAATGATTTCTACTGGTGTCCGGGCCAATAAGTATTGTTTAGCAGTGATTGCAACAAATCTCGTCTGATAGGCAGCACTTACCATATAATAAATAGCAAAGCATATGGTGATCAGTGCAGCTACAGGTTTTGAACAAATCGCAGAGGTATACGTAAAAAATGTCTGGTTCGGAAAACGTATGGCGAGTTTTGCGCTAACCCATGTAATGAAAATGATTAAAATACCCGTTATCACTAAAGAAATCCAGCCATCAAAGAAATTCGTTGTCACTGCCAATGTGCGTGGAATGGAAAGTACCCCTACCGCAATCGTATACGAAGCCACCATGAAGAGAATTTCTAGTTCTCCAATTTCCTCATCTCCATATTCAAAGGGCTTCACGATGAGTGTCCTCCTTTCTTGATCCCCATTCGTTTTTCATCTTCTGTTTGCAGATAGTTAGGGCGTCTTGTCAGCATAGTGATCGGGAAACGAAGAACAAGGTCTTTCCAGTCGCGGCCAAAGCTTGGGGCAAAGGGAGTTGTATAGGGGACACCCAAACTTTTTAAATTCACCAAATGGATATTAACTACAATGTAAGCCAGAATAATACCATACAATCCAAAAAGAGCCGCCGCCCCCATAAAACCAAAACGGAGAATTCGAAAAGCAAGTGCCGTACTATAACCGGGCATAGAAAAAGAAGAAACAGCTGTAACCGCGACTACTATGACCATAACCGGGCTCACAATCCCTGCAGCGACGGCAGCTTGACCAATAACCAGCCCCCCAACAATTCCTATCGTTTGTCCAATAGGTTTTGGCAAGCGGATCCCGGCTTCACGTAGTAATTCCATGGTCGTTTCCATTAATAATGCTTCAATAAAAACCGGAAAAGGAACCCCCTCCCTGGTCGCAGCAATGGAAAATGCTAATTTAGACGGGATCATTCCAGGATGATACGAAACGAGCGCAATGTATAAAGAGGGTAAAAAAACAGCAATAAAGGCTCCGAGATATCGCAATATACGAACTAAGGACCCCACAATCCATCGTTCATAATAGTCTTCCTGGGACTGGAGCGTATTTCCAAAAGTCATGGGTGCGATTAAAACGAAAGGTGTTCCATCTAACAAAATCGCCACTTTACCTTGTAAAACAGCTCCAACTACTTTATCCGGTCTTTCTGTATGGTCTATTTGTGGAAACGGTGATAGAAAGTTATCTTCAATCCATTGCTCGATGTAGCCTGTTTCCAGGGCGTCATCCATATCAATTGATGCCAATCTTTGATTGACTTCTTTCACAATATCCGGATTCACGATTCCGTCGACATAGACGAGAACAAGGTCTTTTTTTGAACGTCTTCCTATCTTGTACGATTTGAAACGCAAATTGGGATCCCGAATAGATCTTCTAATCAGCATCGTATTGGTTCTCAGATTCTCAATGAACCCGTTTCTCGGCCCGCGAATTACTGCCTCTGTAATTGGTTCTTCAATACTTCGGTTTTCCCAGCCTTTACTACCAATTGTTAATGCTTGGTCCGTACCATCTACGTAGAGTACGGTGTCTCCAGAAAGTATAGAATATAAGATTTCATCTGATGATTTCGTTCTTTTTCCTTCACTAACGGAGAGGACTTTGTTATATAATTGATTGACAAGATGAACGGCCTTGTCCGATAATTCTTTTTCACTTACTACAGATTCAATTTGAATGTTTTTTATGATTTGATCGTTGATTACCATTTTGTCGGCTAAACCATCCAGATACACGATGGCACATCGATGATGGGTATTCCCTATAGTAAATTCCCTCGTAATGAGATCACTCGGTTTATTTAACATCGCTTTTATGTTATAAAGATTTTCATCAAGATTGGAAAACAATTGAAGAGACAAATCTTCTTGTTCTTCCTGTATTGACTGAAACGATTGTTTTCCGGTCTTGTTTAGTTTAAAAAAGGGTTTTGAATCCAAATTATTATCCTTCCTTCGTCTTCAATGGATGTTTCTGCTATAATTTTTCTTTCATTCATTTTATGAATAAACCCTTTCTCTAAATAATTAATGATAGGGTTCAATACTCAAAAAGATTTTTCTTTAATAGAATCTTTATGTTTTATGAAATGTAGACCCTTTCCTTTAACAAAACAAGAGGGTTTTCTTTAAATATTCATAACTTTGGTGAACTCTCTTAATTTAAGTTAGCAAGGAAGAGTACCTTTCTATAAATAGTTAACGTTTAACTTTTACGGTCTTATTTATATACCATCAGTTATAAAAACATCTTTGCCAAAAAACATAAACTTATACCCTTGTAAAACAGTAACTGAAGAGTCAAGAAGGAAAGAAAGAATATACTAACAATTACGTCCAAAATTTTGAGTGCTTCTTTTATTTTCTTTTTCAACTTAAGAGCAGTTTAGTTGCATTTGAGAAATAATTCCATAAAATATGTGTGGCTTTTATAACTAATATAAACTTGAAATTTTTGGTTACATTAATATTCTGGAGGTGAATATTAATGGTAGATAACAAAAAGCAAAGTAGGTCAACAGATGCCGAAGTACGTGCAAATCAAGCTGAAGCGTCTCGGCACCAAGCTGGATCTTCAGGTAAATACGGAACGGAATTTGATAGTGTAGATAACAAAGTAACCAGAAAAATTGAACCAGTAATTGAACAACAATAGAAAAAAGGCACCCTTTATGGGTGCTTAACCTTTTTACAGTGGAAAATGCAGAAAAATTTAATGATCTATTTCTAAATATAGAAACGGGTGAATTTATTTTAGTAACTTCGGAAGAGTTAAGAGCTGCTGAAGAGGAAGAACCGTTCGATCATTTACCTGATTGGCAACAGGAAGATAGAAAGGTGGCTATTGATGTAATTGAAAACTTTGAGAATTACAAAGAGCTGCCAACATAAGATGAAGTTAATGAGTATGAGATTATGGAAGATTATTGCCTAACTATTAGTGATCAAGTCAAGCGAGATGCGTTATTAAAGGCAATTAAGGGAAAGGGTGCCTTTAGAAGATTTAAGGATAAAATCATCGATTTTGATATTGAAGAGCAATGGTATTCATTTCGAGTGAACGATATAAAGAGATTGCCATAGAATGGTGTCAAGAAAATAACGTAAAATATATAGAATAAAAATCTGTTTAAGAATTAGAGCGATTTCTTAATGGTTGCTCGTTGTTCAATTAACGGTGCTTGAGTCTTTTTCTAGAATTGAGTTCCCATTTCCACTAAACAAAGGAAAAAAGAAACTATATTTCATGAAGTATATCCTTCTAAGAACGGGGGAACGGGGATATTTGTAAATTATCATTTTCTGTTAAATAATTATTCGAGAGTATAAAATATGATTATTTCTAAAGCTATATATATATACTCTCGAACTAAAAGTGAAAAATAATAGCTATTCGTCTTTTAATAAAATTTTCACTCTTTGAAAACTATCCTAAAAGGTTATCACTTTAAAAACAGTTTTATAAAATTAATGTGCATTCATTTCTTCTACGATTTCTTTTCCACTTAAATTAGAAAAATAATAAGTTGGCCAATTGTCTAATTCATTTAAAAGAGTGACATGATCTTCATCTCCAAAATAAATATGGTAATGTTCTGCTTTTGTTGGAAAAATACTATGATCACTAAATTGAACATGTTTTGGGACACCATCTGCTTCTCCAACTAAATCAAATAAATAACGAACGCCTCTATTTCCAGATTCATAAGTCAAAATTTCGTATCCATGATACTTATATTCTCCTGTTTTTCCTTCTCCATTTTTATAAAATGTCATCGTATTATCTTTTATCACGATTCGTTCAATGTCTGTTTCATACCCAACTTTATAATATTCTTTGTACTCTTCAAAGGTTTTATCTTTCTTTGTTTCTACTTTTTTCTGTAAGACCTCATCTAAAGTTCCATTTAATAAGTAGGAATAGACTGATTGCCAATCTCCTTCCCAATCTGATAATTCTCTATCTTCAACTTCGTCATCTTCAAATATCCCTGAATATATTTCTTTTTGTTTTTCATCATCGCCACTATGGTTATGATCATGGCTATGATTGGTACTGTCTGTAGATTCAGTATTGGAATCAGAAGAAGCAGGTTCAGAATTAGAGGAAGCATTTTCGACGGGTGTATCTACTTTTTCTTGACAGCCTGTAAGGATTAAACCTAATAAGAAAAACACAAGTATTGATTTGATAAGTTCCTTTTGCATAAATAAAATCTCTCCTTTTCCTTTTTAATATTCAGTGAAAATCGTAACCATTACTATTTACACCTTTATGAATATACTATGTTTTAAATTTTCCGTCAATATAAAACGTAATGATTATGATTTGTGCTATTTTGTAATTTAATAAAAAATGGAAAGAATATAATTAAACAAATTGCCTATCGTCAATGTTAGCGAGTAAGGGAGCACCTTATTTTCGTTGTCGTTTCCTGGAGTTTGTCATCGAAGAGTAAAAAGGGAGAATTAAATATAACTGAAGTAAATTCATATTATGTTTAGAAATGCCTATTTAAAGGGATTGGAATGGAAGTCTTATGAGGGAATCAAAGAGATTGACGGAACTGTCCAAATTACCAGATTCAAAAACAGAAAAATTATATGATTGTTTCACTCTTATTTCCTCACAAATCTAATAACACGATTTATTATTTTCCAATAAAAAGCAGCTGACAAATGTAACCGCTTCCATTAATATAGAAAGTAAGCAATAGGAGAGGGGATACAAACAATGGAACTTTTATTAGAACAATGTGAACATAACCAGTCGGAAGAACCTTGTGAAGAGTGTACCCCAAAAAAAGAAAGAGAAGAGAATTACGATATCTCTGAATATGATTATCATAAAAGATTGTGGTTTTAATATAAAGAGGGCTTCCTTTAGAAGTTGTTTTAGAAAGGGTAGTGGTTGACGGAAAAAATGACATAGATATAAGAGATGTGTTGATTTTCTTCTTCAGCTAACGGGTGCAAGAGTTTAACACCCCGTTACCATTTTGGTGGTTATTAGAAAAGAGTTAAACGAAGCAACACTCTTTAAAGGTGTTGCTTTTTTACATATTTGAGCCACTGATTAAAAATATTTTCTATACAATTCTTGTCTAAGACTACCACTTAATGGGCATAAATTTTTGTAGTTTCACTCTTCTGGAACGTATACAGTGCGCTAAGCTGGATGGCTTTAGATTTTCACTTGACTTTGCCAAGTATTCTTTTAATTTGATAGTAGTAATGGTTTCGAGTTTTACATCCTCAAAATACCTTATCACCAACAACGCTTGAAGTTTATAGGCCCTTAAAGTCTGTTGGAAGAACCCTTCAATTCGTTTATCAGATTCATAAATTTCCCAGGCTTTTGATAATAGCAAAATACATCTCTCCCTAAAAATTCTATTTTTAGAGGAATTATTGACCTGATTATAAAATTTGATACAGTACGGCAATCTTCAACTATCGAGGCAGTTTTGTTGAACAGTATTAAATTACCATTAAATCTATATAATGTTATAAATGAATTATACACTCGTAAAAGAAGGAGGACTATAAATGGGAGAGCATACGTTTCATTTTGAAGGAACTTGGGATGGTGGATACAAAGGAAAAGGACAAATTACTGTAGGGAATTTATCTACAGTAATTTCTAGAGCAAAATCTATGGACGGTCTTGGGGAAGGGACGAATCCTGATGAAATGCTTATTGGAGCAGCAGGTTCCTGTTTTTTAATGTCTCTTACTTATATCTTAGATAAAGGACGGATTCCAGTTGAGAGGCTTACGGTTTCTTCAACAGGAACATTTTATGATGATAAAGATGGCGTTCACTTTGAAAGGCTTGTTCACCATCCTCATATCGTACTTTCAAAGGAAACGGGTGTTAATGCGGATAAGGTTCATAAATTTATCAAGTTAGCAGAAGACCGCTGTATGGTGTCAAACGCATTTCGCGGAAATGTAGATGTCATTGTTAAACCTACAATTGAAATAATATAATGTGAAATATTTAATAATTTAAAATAAAACTGAGGAAGAGATTGTAAATAAATGTACTTACACTAACGGGTGCAAGAGTTGAAAATCCAGCCTCCAAAAATTCTTGGCGGCTTTTTCTTATGCAGCTAACGGGGCAGAATTGTTTATGATAAAGGACTGTTCGGCAGTCCTTTTTTCATTACAATTATAAGTTAAAGGTCAGATTAGTTGGAATTAAATTATTTTCCAATGGAAACCATAAGCGAAAATGAGGGAAAAGGAGATTAGTTATGACCACGGATAAAGAATTAAATCCAATGAATGTGATGAAACCATTAAATATAAATCCAAAACTATCAGATGAGACCCAACCTTTTACGTCTTTTGAAATTGGTAAACTTTGGGCTACCTATATGGGAAACAGCATGTCCATTCAAATTTTAAGTTATTTTCTTCAACATTGCGAAGAAGAAAATGTTAGGATGCTATTAGAAAATGGTTTATCCTTATCTAAGGATTTCAAGCAGAGGATAGAAGGATTTTTTAAAAGGGAAAATTTTCCGATACCAATTGGATTTACTAAAGATGATGTCAATCTTGGTGCCCCTCGTTTATACGCAGATGAATTTTATGTTCACTATTTAAAATATGCTGCAAAGGCAGGTTTGAGCCTTTACGCAGTAGCAGTTCCATTGTTAATGAGGGAGGATATAAGAGAGTTCTTTATTTATTGTAATCAATGTACTACTGTCCTGTTAGGGCAAATTAATAATGTTTTAATGGAAAATAAATTTATTGCAAAACCTCCTATCATTCCGACACCAGATAGAATTGATAAAATTGAAAAACAAAGTTACTTAAATGGGTTTTTTGGAGATGTCCGACCGTTACAGGCATTAGAAATCATTCATCTTTGGGATAACGTAGAGAATAACACAACAAGTATGGCATTATTAATGGGCTTTCATCAAATAGTTCAAGATGAAAAGGTAAGAGCTTTGTTTAAAAGAGGTATAGACATGACTGATAAAGCTGTAAAACAGTATAAGGAAAAACTTCACCTTGAACGTATACAATCACCTGAGTACCTAGACCATTTGGTTACAACATCTTCCTATCCTCCATTTTCCGATAAAATAATGCTGTTTCATAAAGTGGATATGTTTGCAATGAAAATAAGGGCATTTGGAAACTCACTGGCAGTAACTGCAAGAAGAGATATCGATATGTTGTATATAAGAACTCTTATCAACATTGGCGAATTTGTCGATGATGGTATGAATATCTTGATTCATAAAGGTTGGTTGGAATCACCGCCAAAAGCGTATGAAAGGGCTTAAGAAACAATTAGAAAGCTTGAACAACATCCAAATGACAGCTGGTCGAAAGAGATTTTAGAAAAGGAATAGAGCAATTTGGGAACAGTAAAGAAGCGTTGTTATGGAGTATTGCACTTCCCGGATTCGGTCAATTTCTAAATGGTAAACCTATAAAGGATATTGCCAGTATGGATTCCAATACTATTTGTGATACCTGGATAAGTTGTCGGGTTAATAATAAATAAATTGATTAAATAAAAGGTGGGCGATCTCCTTCTTATTTGCAAGTGTAAAATATGATTGAATTTAAAGATGGTGAAGAATATTGGAACGGAAGTAAGTGTGATGGTAATTTTGTATTTCGTACATTAGCAAATATGTACTCTCAAGATTATGAGCGATATATAAATGAATCAATAGAATTCAAAAAAAACATACAGTACTACACTGCTCGACTTGTCATTATGAGTGGGTACATAATGAAACCGATATATCTACCGCTCAATGTCCTTCCTGCAAATCATTGGAGTTTAAAAAATTATAAGCCTATTAAAGATTTGAATATATATACATAAGTAAAGGTGCAAGAGTCGTAAATCAAGCTGTCATTCTGGCAGCTTTACTTTTTTTACTAACTGGGCAGTTTAGTTGAACAAGAAATAGAAAAATATGGTTGACCAATTTAATGATACATAATAAAATTAAGAAAATTATAAAATATTGAAACACAGTGACTGGGAGTATTAAGGAAAGTTTATTGTATAGAGAGCTGTCGGTTGGTGAAAGACAGTCAATAAAGTCCCCAACTCGCCCACGAGTGGTTAGGCTGATATGTAAGTCTTAACGGTTGACATCCGTAATCAGTTATAAAGTGGATTTGTTGTAATAACAAATCAACAAGAGTGGTACCACGAAGGTTAAGCCTATCGTCTCTTATGAGATGGTAGGCTTTTTATTTTAAATAATTAGTGAGGCGAGGAGGAATATATTATGGGAACAGTTTATTCATCAATACTTCCAAAACATGAAGAATTTATAAGAAAACAACGGATTTTTTTCGTTGGTTCAGCACCACTATCAACAGACGGACATGTTAACATTTCCCCTAAAGGTCATGATGTACTAAGGATATTTTCACCAAATGAGGTCGCTTATTTAGATTTAACTGGTAGTGGAAATGAAACAAGCGCCCATTTAATAGATAACGGTAGAATGACATTTATGTTCTTAGCTTTTGAAGGTCCCCCGATGATTTTACGTCTATACGGAAGAGGTAAGGTCGTATTACCAGACTCACCAAAATGGGATGACATGGCTAAGCACTTTGACATCCTACCTGGTTCTCGTCAAATAATTCATGCAAAGATTGAAATGGTAAAAACGTCATGTGGTTTTAGTGTTCCATTTTATTCATACAATGGTGAACGAGATACTCTTCAACAGTGGGCTACCAATAAAAGTGAACAAGACTTAAAAGAATATCGTAAAAAGAAAAATTCTATTAGTATGGATGGAATAGTTACACCAATTGGGGAGAAGTTTATCTAGCTTTAATAACGTTTAAATAGTAATATTCCTTGTTGAGTAAACTGGGGCGATACTTCAAGAAGGAGGTCGCCTTTTTTCTTTTTGCACAAGAAAGATTGTGAAATGTAGTACTTAAACTATCGTGGTAGGTTAGTTGAACAAGCATCGGTGTATTAATCTAGAGTAAAAATCAAATAATACTGAGGATAAAGCGAGAAAAGAAGGTTGTGGTATCCTTGGTCAAAAGAATGATTTAATCACTTTGCTAAATTAGTGGAAGCTTGAATTCAAGAAAGTAAGGCTGATTCGCACCTTTTCCTTTTTCAACTAACTGGCAGAATAAGCATCAGGCTGCATCTGAAGATTTTTTTATAATATAAGAATTTATAAGTTTTAGCATCTTATAGAACCTGCTACCCAAAGTTAAATTACCCCTGAACAATAAAGGTAAGTTCGTGTTATAATTCTCTCAAATTTTCATCATCGAGTACAAAGAGGTAGACGAGGAAGGCGTATATTGAAAATGGTTCTTCGGAGGACATTTAATGAAAAATCTTATATCATTTATCGGAATTATGTTTATATTAGGTTTGGGTTTAGGTTTCTTTTCTGTTAATTGGATACTCTCTCTTATTTGTATTGTCGGAGTAGTAAGTGTTTATTTGTTTATATCGTTTTCTCCTATTTTGTTTACTAATGACATTTCAAAAACCGAAAAATTTTTAATTAGGAACCAGAAAAGACCTATTTACTATTTGTTTTATTCACTGGCAAACAATTTGGATGGCGATGTTGAGGATGCCATAAAAAAAGTATTGTTAAAATATAAAACCCCGGCTAGACAAGCACTTTTTCGTACTATTTATTCTCTTTATAAGCATGATACCGAAAAGGCAAAAACGAACCTAGAACGAATACAGCCTTTAAAACTAAGGCAATATTATCTGGCTTTAGTTTGTATAGAGGAAGATAAACTTCAGGATGCTATATCAATATCAGATAAAATTAATTCAAACTGGATGAAAAATACAATATTGGCTGAAGTTTATCTTAAGGAGGGTAATATTGAAAAAGCCAAAACCTATGCAAATCAAGCTGTAAAAGAAACAAAAGGTATTCAAAAGTATTCCATATATAAAAATTTCGAAAAAATTTTAGGCGACAAAACAATGTGAGACCGCAAGCCGCTAGCTTCAGCCAAGGGGATTGATCTCCTTTTTTATGGATTCAGACAAAACTGAATGTAACAAAGTGTATATTTTGTTACATCTGGGTCAATTGCGGTCTTTTTCTTTTTCAACTATTGGGGCTAGAGGTCAGGAAGGTATAGTGCCACAATCCTTTTATAAGGGGGATTCCAGTAAATTAATTAGGAGGATTTCGTGTGGTTCGATGGAAATTTGATAACGGATCAAAAAAGAAAGTTAGGGGTTTAAGGAGAAGATACAATACTTTTGTAGAGAATTTAACTGAATTAACCAAAACAATGCCTAATCCTAATGATTATGGTTTAGGATATTGGCATTTACACTTGCCATTCAGCCAAGAATACATAGATTCGAAAAAAACTCCGAACAAATTCAGGCGGGATATTATGCGAAAATTAATCGAACGGGTAGAACATTTATAAACATAAAGACGAAAGAACAAAGTGATTATTGTATTTATGCGATTATATCATTACCCCATTTGTTTGATTCACAGATTGTAGTAATACCAGATAAAAGTTGGTTTGATGGTTTTTTCGAGAGAAACTCAGCAGAACAAAAATGGATACCTTTCGAAAGCGAAAGAAATTTAATAAGAGAGTGGATTATTGTTTTATCTTCTGATTTAAAAGTACGTGGTTTCAAGGAAATAATTTCGGACGATGACTTCAACCATGAAGGCGAAATCTGGTTTATTGGTGAGTTAAATTAGATTAATGAGGTTCTGTTAAAAGGTGGTATTCTTCAAACCAAGTTGGTACTATACTTTACAAGTTTGTGAAATTTTGTACTTGAACTATAGGGTGCAAGAGTTGAAGATCCAGCTGCCATTTGGCGGCTTTTTCTTATTGAAGTAACGAAGCAGGTTAGC
>NZ_JBPXRO010000022.1:0-101012 GCF_051842875.1 Neobacillus sp. C211 | reverse complement strand
GGTGAATGGTTAAAGTTATTGTAGAAAATAAGAGGCTGTCGAAAGTTTCTCGACAGCCTGCTAAAAAACCTCGATTAGATCGAGGTTTCTTATTGTTCATTATGATCATCTAATTTTATAACATAACATGTCAGGTATACTGATTTTCTTTAACATACAAACCTAGTCGTGAACCCTTCTAAAAAGCGAACCGAGCTTCACATTCCTGAGCACACCAGATCCCTTAAGCATCCCCTTTTACAAACACCGTCTTAATGGCGGTAAAGAATTCTTTGGCTGCTTCTCCCTGTTCGCGGGAACCTGTACTTGATGCTTTCATTCCACCGAATGGAGCTTGGAGTTCTACACCAGCACTTTCTGCATTGATTCTTACGAGACCTGCTCCAATATCATCGACGAAGCTCAATAATGAATTGATGTTGGATGTAAAGATAGAGGCACTTAGGCCATATTTTGTATCATTTGCAAATTCAATCGCTTCTTCTAATGAATCAGCTTTGATTAACGCGATGACTGGGCCAAAGATTTCCTCCTGGGCAATAGCCATTTGTGGTGTTACATTTTCAAAGATAGCTGGAGTAATAAAAAATCCGTTCTTATATTCTTCTCCTTGTAAAACTTCACCGCCCAAGATTAGGGTTGCCCCTTCTTCTCTGCCAATTCCAATGTATTTTTGTACAGTGTTAAACTGGGCTTTACTTGCACATGGCCCCATCCAAATACCATCTTGTAAGCCATTACCCACTGTTATTTTTTTGGTTTCTTGGATCAGTTTTTCTTTAAATTCATCATATACAGATTTTTCGACAATAACCCGACTTGAAGCCGTACATTTTTGCCCGGATGAGCGAAAGCCTCCACTAATTACGCCTTCAACTGCCAAGTCGAGATTAGCATCTTTGGTAACGATGACTGGATTTTTTCCACCCATTTCCATTTGGAATTTAATTCCACGCTCTGTTGCTGCTTTGGCTACATTTTTACCAACGCCTTCAGATCCAGTAAAGGTGATCGCATTTAATAGAGGGTGTTCAATTAATGCCTGGCCAATAACAGACCCTGAACCTGTGATAAAGTTCAAAACACCTTCAGGAAGACCGGCTTTCACCAAACAATCTATTACTTTAGCCGCTGTCACTGCTCCTTCTGTCGCTGGTTTAAGTACAATCGTGTTTCCATATACAAGGGCCGGCGCGATTTTCCAAATAGGAATAGCCACTGGAAAGTTCCATGGGGTAATGACCCCAACTACACCAAGCGGTGAACGTTTTGTAAACATCAATGCATCTTTATCTGAAGAAGGAATGACATCCCCTTCTTTACGCATACCCTCGCTTGCATAATAACGGAGAATGGCAACTCCCCTAGCAGTTTCCCCTTTTGCTTCAGGCAGTGTTTTCCCCATTTCTCTTGTCATTGTTTCAGCAACATCATCAAGATTTTCTTCCAAGATATTGGCTGCCTTAAAGAGCAGTTGTCCTCTTGCCGCTTGACCAAGCTTTCGCCACACTTTTTTTGCCCGATGTGCAGATTCTACTGCTTTGTCCAAATCCTCTTTTGTAGAATTTTGTACATATCCTACGATTTCCTCTTTGTTGGCAGGATTAATACTTTTAATAACTTCTTGTGAGGCAGAATCTACCCACTCGTTATTGATAAAATTTTTATATGTTTCTATTTTGTATATTGTTTGCATCATTTACATCTCCTTTTTTGTTAGCCTTGATTCGTAAATAAAATGTTTTTTGCGTCGATGAGTTATGTAGGTTCGCTGATAAACCGTGCTCCCACCAACTCCAAAAAACCTATTAGAAAGTTGGTCCGATTCTCCAGATACCGAAATCGTGCTGTTTCAAAATTTCAGCCTTTGTCAATTTACCTGAAGAAACTTTCGTAATTTCATCAAAAATTCGTTGACCCACAGAATCAATTGATTCTTTTCCTTCGATAATCGTTCCTGCGTTCATATCAATGTTTTCTGACATTCTTTCAAAAATACCGGTATTGGTTGATATTTTAATTACAGGGGCAATCGGAGAACCTGTCGGCGTTCCTCTTCCCGTTGTAAAAAGAACAACTTGAGCCCCGCCGGCCACCATTCCTGTCATCTGTTCAATATCGTGTCCTGGGGTATCCATCCAAACCAGACCTTTTTTCGTAGGCTGCTCAGCATAGTCAATAATTTCTTGCAATGGTTTGCTTCCTGCTTTCGTGGCAGCACCTAAGGATTTTTCTTCTAGTGTGCTTAAACCGCCCCTTTTATTCCCAGGGCTCGGATTTCCTGTTCGGATATCGACACCCATTTTTAGTGATCGGTTTTCCATCGCATGAATGATCTGATACGCCTTTTTGGCGATTTTATCATCGACAGCCCGCTCTGCTAATAAATGCTCGGCTCCAATTAACTCTGTCGTTTCAGCTAAAATAGCTGTTCCACCACGCTCAATAATCATATCGCTGACAGATCCAACGGCTGGATTTGCTGATAAACCGGAACAAGCATCAGATCCACCACATTCTGTTCCAATGATAAGTTCACTAATATTACATTGCTCTCTCATTTGTGCAGATGCATCCTGAACCATTTTGGCAGCAATCTTTGCTCCCTCCGCAATCGCGGATAATGTACCTCCATGGTCTTGAATGGAAACTACTTGAACAGGTTTACCGGTTTTGGCTAATTCTCCTGCTACACTTCGAGCTTGGTGCGTTTCACAGCCGAGACCTAGCACAACGACTCCATATACGTTGGGATTGGCTCCCATCCCTACATACGTCCGAAACGTTTGTTCATAATCAACACCGACTTGAGCACAGCCATGCTGATGAATAAATGATACCGTTCCTGAAACCAACTCTGTAATCTGTTTGGCCGCCTGGGTAGCACAAGTAATGGTTGGTAAAATTAATACATGATTCCGAACCCCAACTCTTCCATCCGCTCTTCTATATCCCCAAAATTTATTGTTAGTTAATTCCAACTTGATCACCTCTTCCACGTATTCCTTCAATATTATGAATATGAACATGTTCTCCTTGTTCAATGTCCTTAACGGCTCTGCCAATCACTTCACCGTATTTTACGATATTCGCTTCTTTTGAGATCAGCGTGATGGCAAACTTATGACCAAACTCAATATCCTTTTTTACTATTACGGATACGGTCTTATCTTGACAAGTGAGCGTTACGGTTGCATTAGCAGGAATATTCTCCATGGCAGTTGCCACATTATCTGTTGGTCTGATCATCACAGCTTTATAGGTATTCTCCATTTTGTAAAGGCTCCTTCTTCCATTTATTAATAAAGAGCAGCGTGCTTTTTTACCGGTGCTTTGACCGGATTACTTAACACTCCAATTTCAGGAATTTCGATTTCGATTAAATCACCATCCTGCAACGTAAATTCATTGGGTGGAACTATGCAGGTACCGGTTAATAGGACTGTTCCATCGAAAATCTCATTATCTCTTAAAAGATAAGAAACTAGTTCGTCATATTTTCTTTTTAATTGGCTCGTGTTGGCAAATCCCTCCACTACCTTTTGGTTCTGACGATAAATTCTGCAAATTATATCAAGCTGGTAAGGGTCTGCTACTGCGTCTGCAAGCAAAAGAGCTGGACCAATAGAGCATGAATTCTTCCAAATTTTTGCCTGGGGAAGATACAGCGGATTTTCTCCCTCAATATCCCGAGAGCTCATATCATTTCCAATCGTGTAAGCTAGGATCTCACCTTTCTTATTGATGACTAGCCCCAGTTCTGGTTCAGGTATCTGCCAGTTGGAATCACTGCGGATATACACTTCTGTATTAGGACCTACTAATCTAGCAGCTGTCGATTTCATGAATAGTTCTGGGCGGTCTGCATCATAGACTTTATCGTAAAACGTCGTGGCATCTAGTTTTCCAGCTGTCGCTTCATAATTTCTTGCTTCTTTACTTTTTTCATACGTGACGCCTGCTGCCCATACTTCCGGGGCTGCGATTGGCGGCAGCAAGGTAAGAGACCCTAACTCCAACTTTTCTGGCTGTTCCGTTTTGATTACTTCTTGAATGAGGGACAATGGTGTCTGCTTGGTATTCTGCGCATACTCCACTAACTCCATAAAATCCTGATATGCAAGAGGGTAAACCTCCAATTGATTAGTTAAAGCTGCTAATACAGGTGTTCCCTTTTCATTTTGGTACCGAATAACCCGCATATTCATTCTCCTTTTTCTACTCAATTTCT
This sequence comes from Neobacillus sp. C211, assembly GCF_051842875.1. Taxonomy (NCBI): domain Bacteria; kingdom Bacillati; phylum Bacillota; class Bacilli; order Caryophanales; family Bacillaceae; genus Neobacillus; species Neobacillus sp. C211. The sequence continues at coordinate 96,781 of NZ_JBPXRO010000022.1, read as the reverse complement.
AGTCGTTTTAGATTGAATATTCTGTAAAATCACATCATTAGACCTGGTAACCACATGGAAATCGTCGGGACAAAGGTAATAAGCAATAACGCGATGATTAAAACTATATAAAATGGGATGACTTCTTTTAAGAATGCCTCTATCTTTACATTAGCTGTAGAGCAAACTGTAAAAATGGCTGTTCCTAGTGGCGGGGTAATCGTCCCGATTCCAATATTAAATAAGAAGATCATTCCTAAATGGACAGGATCAATTCCATATGCTTGACCCATTGGTATAATCAGCGGTGTTAAAATAACAATGGCGACATTTCCTTCGATAAACATCCCTAAGATTAATAAAAAGACGTTCAAGATTAATAGAAAGGCAATTGGTGTACTTACCATATCTGTTACATATTGAGTGGCAATATGCGGGATTCTTTCCCAAGTAAGTATCCAGCCAAAAGCAGAACCTGCAGCAATAATGATTAATATAGAGGCAGATGTAGAAACAGATTCTTTAAGCGCTTCTTTTAAATGAGGGATTTTCATTTCTCGATAAAATAAGAATCCAATCAGTAAGGCATAGACGATTGCCACAGCTCCTGCTTCAGTGGGTGTAAAAACACCGATTCGGATCCCGCCAATGATGATGACTGGCAGTAATAATGCAAGAATAGCGTTCTTCGAAGCAACAGCCACTTCTTTCGGCCGTGCCATCTTTTCTCTAGCGGGAAGATAACCCCTTTTTTTAGCAACGAAATGAACGGCAATCATCATGAGCACACATGTCATCAAGCCAGGAACAACTCCGGCCATGAATAGCTTACCAATCGAAACATTTCCAATATAACCATATAGGATCATACCAATCCCCGGGGGAATTAATGGTGTGATAAGGGATGATGCGCCAATGACAGCTGCAGAAAAGCCAGGAGCGTATCCCTTTTTAATCATTTCCGGATGCATAATTTTCGCTTGCATCGCTGCATCTGCTAAACCAGATCCTGATAGGCCGCCCATGATCGTACTTAACACAATACTAACTTGAGCCATTCCTCCAGGAAGATGTCCGGTAATCACTTCAGCAAAATCAGCGATTCGGCGCGTAATTCCCGTATAGTTCATTAAAACGCCGGCAACGACGAAAAAGGGGATGGCTAGAAGTGGGACAGATTCTATACCGGCAATCATTCTTTGAGCGAGCAGCATTGGCTCGATATCTACAGAAAGTAAAAAATAGAGTAAACAGCTTCCGATAATCGCGTAGGCGACAGGAATACCAATCAAAAACAAGGTGAATAAGGAGATGGATGTAATTGCGATTGTCATAGTTTCGCCTCCTTGTGGGATGCAGTTTGATAATCTTTTATTTGCTCAACATTGATTTTAAATTTCTTCCTCATCTTACTGATACGGGAAGTAATATGTATCGCTGAGAATATACCACATAAAACAACAGCGACATCAATGTAGATATAACTAACTCTGAGTACAGGAGTTAATCTCGATGCCGCCTGTGCTGTCAACTGACTGCCTAAGTAAACAAAGACGAATAAACTAATAAAATTTAGAACAATTTCCCTAAACAAATCGGCAAATATTTTTAATGAAGGATTTAGTTTTTCGACAAAATATTCGATGCCCACATGTCCATTTTCTTTTTCAACAACACTTGCACCGAGGAAGGTAAACCAAACGAATAAAGCCAAGGTCATCTCTTCAGTCCATTGTAATGGTTCCCCTAATACAAACCTCATAAATACCCCGACAACTGAAACGCTAATAATTAAAACAAGGGAAATGGAGGCGAATACGCTATCTAGATTTACTATCCAACGACCTAATCGTTTCACCATTTGTTTTGTCACCTCTTTATTTTGCTATTTATGCTGCTACCTACAATCAGCATGATCCATTGATAAGAAACAACAGGGTTAGATATGTGGGATGGGATAATTGATTCCATCCCTCATAATTAACACCTTAGCCTCGCAATCTATTATTCTTTAATAATCTTTTGAACCTTGTCATACAGTCCTGGACTCCACTCGTCCATTTCTTTATAGACTGACTTTGTAGCTTCTTTGAAGGCTTCTTGGTCTGGCTCAATAACTTCTACCCCAGCATCTTTTAAGTCCTTCAGTACAGATTTCTCAGATTCTTTAACTTTTTCTCCCATGAATTTACCGGCTTCGTCCCCGGTTTCCTTTAACACTTTCGCTACATCAGCAGGCAGTGTGTCCATATAAGACTGACCGGCAACCCACTGGATAATCATATTCGTATGTGCTGATAAAGAAAGAAATTTCGCTTTCTCGTAAACTTTGGACCCCTGGATAACAGGAAGCGGGTTTTCCATTCCGTCTATGACACCTTGAGCGATAGATGGATAAACCTCTCCAAGTGGCAGCGGAGTAGCCGTTGCCCCCATTTTTTCCATGATTTTAATCGATAACGGATTACTCGGGACACGTACTTTAAGCCCTTTCAAATCCTTCGGTTCCTTCACTGGCTTCGTTGTGATTAAGTGACGGTCACCGTATATCCATTTTGTCGAGACGATATGGAGGCCTTTACCTTGTAAATCCTTTTCTAAGCCTTTAAACCAATCACTGTCTGTTACTTTAAACAAATCGTCATAGCTGTCAGTTAAATATGGAGCGGAAAGAATTCCGATATCTGGAACGTAATCCATTAAAAAGCTGGCATCTGCAATATGAATAATATTGGCGCCTGTTTTCATTTGTTCAATAACATCTGCCTTTGAACCAAGCTGGGAACTAGGATAAAGCTCAACCTTAAGTTTTCCCTTACTTTTTTCCTCAGCAAGCCTTTTCCATTCCTGTGCAGCTAAATCTACCGGCTCTCCAGGCTGATTTTCATAGCCGATTTTAACGGTGTAAACATCATTTTCCTTTGAAGCAGTTTTTGATTTCCCACAGCCCGCTAACACCATTGAAATACACAAACATAAAACTAATAGAATCGCTGAACCTCTTTTTTTCATTCCTTCTTCCCCCTAATGTAATAGTAGAATTCCCCTGTAACCCCTTACATTCGTTCGGTAATGAAACATTTAATTCTTGTTAGTGACTGATTGCTTTTGCTCTTCGGTTTTGACACACGGTAATGTCAGCTGGTTTGTTAACACACCAAGTTTCTCAATCTTAATGGTTACTTCATCTCCATCTGTCAGCCAGACCTGTTCTTGTTCTGGCAGTCCAAATATTACTCCTTCTGGTGTTCCAGTGATAATTAAATCTCCTGGCTCTAATGTCATATAGGTAGAAATATAACTAATAATCTCATTGCAATAAAAGATCATGTCAGATGTATTGGAAGATTGTCTAACCTTCCCGTTTACAATTGTTTCTATTTTCAACTGATTCGGGTCGCCGACTTCATCAGAAGTTACGAGATATGGACCAACTGGACAAAAACCATCACAGGCTTTTCCTAAAAGCCATTGATTCGTGCGGAATTGAAGGTCCCTTGCGGATAAGTCATTAGCATTGCAATATCCTGCCACATAATCCAGCGCGCTTTCCTTCGGTACCGCTTTGGCTTTTTTTCCAATCACGATTCCAAGTTCTGCTTCATAATCAACTTGTTTCGCATCCGCGGGAATCTCCACCTTTTCGCCATGACCGGCAAGGGAATTGCCATACTTGTTAAAAAGTACAGGGGTTTTAGGCGGTTCCATTTTTGATTCTTCCGCATGCCTTCGATAATTTAGGCCCACACAAATGATTTTTGCACTTTTCGGTACACATGGACCATATTCAATCTGATCTTCTTGAAGGGTTAATTGGCTGTTATTCTTGTTGGAATTTACAAAATGTTGAAATAAATCTTTAGAGTCTTGATCTGCTTCTAACCACTGTTCTAAAGAAAGAGGAATATTATGAGGTTCATTAGCTGCTTCCCACGCTTTGACAATGTCTACTATACCTGCATCTGTTTTCACACCAAATTTAAATTCATCATTCGAACTAACATTATAATTTACTAGTTTCATATTAATCTCCCTCCCATATTGTTTTAAGCATTTTTTCCAAATGTCACGCCTCCATCAATATACAGAGGGGAACCCATCATAAACTTCGATTCATCCGATGCAAGGAATAGAGCTGCTTTTGCCACATCATCCGGACGCCCTAAATCTCCACTTAGCTGTCTTTTTCTAATGCCATTTAATCCTTCTTCATAATCGTCATAAGAGTTTTTCAAAAAGTCTTCAACAAATGGTGTTAGGATTGTCCCTGGTAAAAGAGCGTTCACCCTAATGTTGTATGGGGCATAATCGACTTGCATGGATTTTGATAAAGAGAGAATGGCTCCTTTTGTTGCAGAGTAAGAGGCTCTGCGCGCCAGGCCAATTTCAGCAATACAAGAGGACATGTTAATGATAGTACCCCCTTGCTGCTGCATCATGTGCGGCAGCACATACTTACATGGCAAGAAGACACCTTTTATATTGACATTTACCACCCGATCCCATAATTCCTCACTTGTTTCATGCACTGCCCCAACACCGGATATTCCAGCATTATTAAATAGAACATCGATCCTACCTTTGTCTTCCACCACCTGACTAATCATTCGTTCTACATCCGTGGCATTTGTTACATCAGCTTGCATAAATGCTGCTTCACCACCTAATTCGATGATTTTCTCCACAGTCTCATTTCCAGCATTACTCGATAAATCATTCACGATTACATAGGCGCCTTCTTTCGCAAAAACAATAGCGGTCGCTTTGCCAATCCCTGAACCAGCCCCGGTAATTAAAATCACTTTATTTTTTAATCTCACTCCGATCCCTCTTTCATCAAAATTTAATTGAAGCCACAAATCCAGCTCTTAAAGAAATTTCTTTTGCTAAATTTATAATTTCTGCTTGAGCTTTCTCTTTTTTCTCGTCCCACTTAGAAATCGGCACCGTCGCACTAACAGAAGCAATCATTCTGTTTTCATGATTTAGAATCGGAGCGGCGACACAATAGAAATTCTCCACAGCCTCTTGGTATTCCATAAAAAACCCTTTTTCTTTGACACTCATTATTTGTTCCCATAGCTCGGCTAAATTTCTTACTGTATATTGGGTTTTCGGTTTCAAGGAATCTTCCGGATATAATCCTTTAAATTCCTCGTACGTAAATTGGGAAAGCTGAACCTTTCCCATAGCAGTGGCATGGGCTGGGTATCTCATTCCGGGGTTGGTGGTAATACTCACGGGAGATGATCCCTCTTTTTTTGCAAGGTACACAATTTCCGTTCCATCCAATATGGAAAGCTGAAGGGTTTCATCCAACCTTTCGAGGGTTGGAAGCGCTGTCAAATTAAACGTATCAATAAAATCAAACTGTTTAAAATATAAAGGAGAAAGCATTCCTAGTCGTGTCCCAAGGGAATATGTACCATCCTTCTCTTTCTTCACCCAATTTAATACCTCCAACGTATTTAATAGGGAAAAGATCGAGCTTTTATTAATGTTTAATTCATTTGCGATATCAATCAATCGATATTTTTCCGGGTGGTGAGCAATCATATCGACTATGTTATCGACACGTTCAATAGCTGGGACCCAATACTTTTTCTCCATGTCACCAAGATCCTTTCAACTTCGTCGGTTTATAATACTAAACCGAGTTTTATAATTAATCTAAAAAATATACTTGGTTTATTAGGATAAACCAAGTTTTATATTTTCTATACATTTAATATATCATGGAGGTTTTAACTAGGCAAGAGGTGTATTTTAAATTTTCCGAATTTTTCAGTACCTCTCACCTCTAAGTTTGCTAGATTTTGTCAAAATATAAAATGACGCTGAGCATAATAGCTGACAACAAACAAAATCCCTTCTGAAAAAATTTTACTAGTAAAGAGTGAAAAATTGCTTGCATGCGTAAAGAATTCAATCATCAAATAATTTCAATACAGCTAAACCATAATATTTGATGATTGTTTTCGAATGGAAGTACTTCTTGGCTTTAAAGACAATATAATTCACCTCTTTTAATTAATGTATAAAATATCGCTTACTCCACGTTCTTGCCCTTTACCAAGCGGGTTATTTACCACTCTTACCTTAAAATACAAGTAGATGAACCGCCGCCATCAAGGTTATATGCCTCTTTACAGCCCAGATCAGCTTCTTTTCCTTTTTCCTTCTTCCTCAATTTCCTGATCGAAAGATTACTTTTTCGATTCAATGCTTTTTGATAATAACAGCAAATAAATGGATAAAGATATTCATTGACATCTGTTTCTACCATTCATTATACTAAAGTTATAAAAACGATACAGCTGTACCACAATGTGGTTAATTATTTTATTATCAATACTATATAAAGAACATTTTCAAATAAATCCTCGGATTTTCATATTAAAAAAGAATCTAAAAGTAGATGAGGGATAGAGATGGGCTTAGTTAAAGTTGGCGTGATTGGAATAGGAAATATGGGCAGTTCCCATGTTCAAATGCTGGATCAAGGACAAATCAAAGGAGCAACTTTAACGTCGATTTGCAGTAGTAATGCAAGTCGAACCGAATGGGTGAAAAATAATACGCAAGGTAATGTGCAAATTTTCCGGGACGTAGAGACCTTTTTTAATGAGTCGGGAATTGATGCCGTCCTTATTGCCACACCACATTACAGTCATCCGGAACTCGCCAAAAAGGCCTTTTCGAAAGGAATACATGTCCTCATTGAAAAACCGGCAGGCGTCCATACAAAAGATGTACTGGAAATGAATGTGGCAGCGAAGTCTAGTGGAAAAGTATTTGGCATCATGTATAACCAAAGGGCCAACCCGCTTTATCAAAAATTACAGGACCTTATTCACTCAGGTGAACTTGGCGATATCAAACGGATCAACTGGATTGTTACGGATATTTACCGTTCACAAAGCTATTACGATTCAAGTAAATGGAGAGCCACCTGGCAGGGTGAAGGAGGCGGTGTTCTATTAAACCAGGCACTACACCATTTAGATATTTGCCAGTGGACAACAGGATTTATGCCAAAGAGCATTCGTGCCATGTGCAGTATAGGAAAGTATCATGATATTGAAGTGGAAGATGATGTAACCGCATTTTTGGAATATGAAAATGGAGCGACAGGTGTGTTTATCGCTTCAACAGGAGAAGCTCCGGGATCGGATCGCTTTGAGGTTGTTGGCGATCGCGGGAAAATCATTGTTGAAAATGAAGAACTTACTTTTTACCGATTAGCACAATCTGAACGTGAATTTAATGCTTCGTATACAGGCGGTTTCGGGTTGCCTGAATGGGAGAAAGTCGTAATTCCTGTAAAGTCTGAAAATGCAAATCACTCCATGATTGTTCAAAATTGGATTGATTCGATTGTTACAGGGTCATCATTATTGGCACCGGGTACAGAAGGCATAAAGGCGTTGGAAATTTCAAATGCCATTTACTTATCTTCTTGGTTAAACGAAAGGGTAGCATTGCCAGTCAATCCAGACCTTTATTATGAAAAATTACAAGAAAAAATCAACACTTCCACATTTAAGAAAAAGTCCGTCACCAACACTACCTTAGATGTTTCTGGGACGCATTAAGTACTACAAGGCGAACAGTACCTGTCACTGTTCGCCTTTTCTCAGTAGGTTTTTATCGTCGGAGGTATATAGTCTAAAAATTTATCTAATAATACATCTGGTTGTTCTGCGATAATTGCCATCGAACGGAATTTCTCTTGGAGGAATCTTTGTTCGATCATATGGTCAAACAGGCTAATCAATGGGTCATAATAATGATTAATATTTAGAAGACCACATGGTTTTTGGTGCAAACCAATCTGACCCCACGTGAACATTTCAAAAAACTCTTCAAGTGTACCGGTTCCACCAGGCAAGACCACATATCCATCAGACAAATCAGCCATTTTTGCCTTTCTCTCGTGCATGGTTTCAACGGTAATTAACTCCGTTAAGCCTTTATGAGATATTTCACGTTCCTCCAATACTTTAGGGATCACACCAATCGCATGACCACCTTCTTTTAATACAGTATCTGCAACTGCACCCATTAAACCATTACTCGAACCGCCGTATACTAAGGTAATATTTCGTTTTGCTAACTCTTTTCCTAATAGAATGGCTCCTTCTCTATAAGCCTCAGAAGCACCGAAACTTGAACCGCAAAAAACTGCTAATCGTTTCATAACCTGCCTCCCTAATTTTTTATCTATTATACAGTATATATTTGTCCTACCGAAATTAGAATATTTCAATAATAGTCCAAGCACTATCCAAATAAATAACTGAAAGAACTGTTCAAGCATGTTTTTTATAGGACAAGAATAAAATCAAGAAAAGGACAAATCACTGGAAAGGTGATAAAAGTGAAAGAGATTACCTTTAAAGCATTTGCCATTACCCATGAAATTGATTTGAACAAAATCGCCATCCATTGCGGTATTCCCAAAAAATTCACCTGGGAACAGCCACTAATCCTAAGAGGCGATATTCTAGAATCGATCCTCCACCAAAATGTAGATGATTCGCAAATGGTATTAGTCTTTTCTTTTGGCAGCATTGTCTTCATTAATCACTCACACGTGGATGAGATAACAGTCCTACTTCACTACATCCATTCCTTTGAACCAGACTTTGAAATCGAACAGTCCGACAGGTATACAGACGACTACTGCCTTCATATTACTGAAACGGAGAACCTTGAATTAACCGATGAATATGTGGTTGTGCCAGAATATGAGGATTTTTACCCTGAATTGATTTCTACTGTCATTGCAAAATCGGTGGCGCTTGAGAAAACAGAGGAACAACTTGGGAAAATCCATGACAAACTCGAAACCATGATCGATAGGCTGGAGAAAGGCAGACTGCGAATCGGCAACAAGGAATTGGCACGGACAACCGCGAAAATCGTGCGTCACGAGTATAATACGCTTGCTTATATCATGATTTTGGATAAGCCTGATATTACATGGACGAGCAGCACGGCCAGCGAATTTTACGACAAGATGGTCGAGTTTTTTGAGTTAAATGATCGCTATAAAATTTTGAAAAGCAAAACGGACATTTTATATAACATCATGGATGGTTTTTCGACAATTAGCCATTCGATCCGGGGACTATTCGTGGAATGGATCATAGTAACTCTAATTGTTGTTGAAATTGGTCTGACGATCTTAGAAATTGGCGGATGGTTGTAAAGGATTTATGTTTTAAAAAAGAGACACCTAATTGTCAGGGTGTCTCTTGCTGTGATTTGGTAATAAACCCTCTAGCTAAGGCTAGCTTTCATTTCTTCTACGGATTCTACTTCAAATCCTACATCAAGTAACATTTTGTGATCTTCCGTTTCATCTTGTCCAGCAGTAGTTAAGTAATCACCGACAAAGATGGAATTGGCTGCATATAAACCCAATGCTTGGAGTGAACGAAGGTTGACTTCTCGTCCACCTGATATTCGAATTTCCTTTGTTGGATTGATAAAACGAAATAACGCCAAAACCTTTAAACAATAAAGTGGGTTCAATTCTTTTACTCCTTCTAATGGAGTACCATCAATTGCATGTAAGAAATTAATGGGAATTGAATCCGCATCAAGAGCTTTTAAGCTGTTAGCCATATCGACTACATCCTGCTTTGTCTCCTTCATCCCTACAATAACACCCGAACATGGGGACATTCCGTATTCCTTTACCGTTTCCACCGTAGTGATTCGATCATTGTATGTATGTGAAGTTGTGATGTTTTCATGATTGCTCGCAGATGTATTGATATTATGATTGTAACGATCTACCCCGGCTTCTTTTAATCGTTTTGCTTGTTCAGGTTTTAACAGCCCTAGACAGGCACAAACTTTCAATCCATATGTTGTCTTTATTTCTTTAACTGCTTCCACCACGTGGTCTACATCTTTATTAGATGGCCCTCTACCACTAGCAACAATACAATACGTCCCTATATTTAAATCATGTGCACGTTTTGCACCTTCAATTATAGTATCCTTATCTACCATTCTGTAAGAATTAATCGGTGCTGTCGAAATCGAAGATTGCGAGCAATAGCCACAATTTTCGGGACAGAGTCCAGATTTTGCATTCATGATCATATTAAGCTTTACTTTTTTCCCATAATAGCGCTTTCTAATTTGAAAAGCAGCATGCATTAGTAAAAGTACGTCATCATCAGGACAATCTAAAATTGAAAGGGCCTTCTGATTTGTTATTTCCTCCCCATCTAACACACGATCTGCAAGTTCCATCCATTTACTCATCTTTATCCCTCCATTTTATTTCATTTACCGTATCTACCCGATAAATACTCACTATCCATAGTTCCAAACTATGTCCCTCTATTGTAAACCAAAATAATTAAAAGGTTAACAATTAAATCATATAATTGTTAAATTATTCCGTTAATAAAGTTCGGAAAATTTTTCTTATGTCCAAATGAAAGACTATTTCTAGATTATTCCGCTAACTACTGCATTGCGCTTTGGGTACGAACGGAGGATATAGAAAGGAGATTACAGTATTAATGTATTGGATCAAAGCGGCAGGAGTTTTTTCCTTCCGCCAAATAAAAAACTCAAATAAAGTCCACCTCCTCATAAAATAGCAGGAAATGGACTTTAAATGATCTCTTTATATAGCACCTTTTGTTTTTTATCCATCTGTTTGTCTAACCAGCCAACCAAATCTCCTAAAAACTTCTCTCTTCCCACTCCATCAAAGGGGCGATGCTTGACTAAAGAGTACTCATATAGCTGTTTATCCTTTGAAGCAACTTGTTGAAAAAATTGGCTCAGCTTTGCTGGTGGTGTAATTCTATCGTCAATTCCGTATTGCAATAAAAACGGAAGACTAATCGACGTTGCTTTATTTACGACGCGTGAAGTCGCTTGGATTAAGCTATGTCCCAAACCAGGTGTAACGATATTGTGACGTAAACGGTCGGAATAATATTTAGCACGCACGGCTGAATTTTTCCTCAGCAATCGAAAATTTCGAGATTTATTGATACAATAGTCTGGTTTAATCTTCCCCATTAAGCTAATGCCTAGCTGCTCTATCGGTGTCACTTCATAAGAGATAGCAGGAGAAATCGCAATAATGCCTGAGATACCTGCGCTATGATCTAAGCAATAGTCGAGGGTAATCAGGCCGCCAATGCTATGTCCGACAATATACAATGGTAATTCGGGCTGATCTAGAGAAACGAGCCTTCGAAACTCGTGTAAATCCCCTCTAAATTCATCCCAAGACCGGATAAATCCCCTTTTACCAGTGCTCTTTCCATGACCGCGCAAATCAAAGGCATAAACAATATATTCTTTTTCAACCAAGCTTCCACTTAGATTCTGGAGCCCTCCGCTATGGTCGCCATGTCCGTGAACTAAAATAACTGCCGCTTTTGGAGCCGTTAATGGTTCGATCACTTGAAAAAATAGTTCTGTTCCATCGACACCATTAAATGTCCCTTCTGTTGTCATGCTATGTAATCCTCCTGTTGCAAACAATATTAAAACAAGTCTTTGTAGTTTAGAAAGCATTTTAAGTTCCTTTTATTATAAAACAATGCAAAAATAACCGCAAAAAAACTTGGACTTTGGAAACCACAGCTATATCCTCCGGCACCTTATGTTTGTTTAAAAAATCGCTTACAAATCTTAATACTTTGAATATTATAAAGTATATATACAAACCTAAGAAATTGTATTATTATTTCAATAATATAAAAATTAAAGAAATTTCGACAAAAATATAAGCAGCCATTTGATAGGAAAAAATGTCTATAAAAATTCGACAGCATGTACGGGAGGTGAGTAAGATGGAAATCCTTGAAAATAAGCGGTATTCAACAAAGGGTATATGTACGGTAGAGGGATGCGGAGAACAAATAAAAGCACGACAGTTATGTAATAAGCATTATGTAAGAATGAGAAGGTCCGGAAAAATAGACACTATTAGGGTAGAAGCTTGCTCAATTGACCATTGTCTGGCTGTAGACTGTTTCAAACCTTATTTTGCAAATGGATACTGTGAACATCATAACTACATTTACAATAAATTAGGCTACCCGCATATGCCAAAAGTAATAAAATTATGCGGAGTTAAAAATTGTTCAAATTACCACTTTCTTAGAGGGCTATGTGAAGGCCACTACAACGAGTGGATATCAAATCTAAAAAAATTACCAGCTTTTGCTGCGAATGAGAAAATGTAATTATTCTGTCTATAGGATGTCCATGGAGACGAATACTATGATTACACCATACCTACAAATAGACCTTCTTATGAAAGGTCTATTTGAGCATATTAGGATATTGTTGAATCATCTTCCTGACTAACGGACTGGTTTGTTCCGGTAACTCGTGTAACGGGAAAAATCCAGCATCAATCGACTCTTTCCCATCAATTTTGATTGTATTCTTTTTTATATCTTTTGATACATAGGCAATCGTGACTGGATAGAATTCATCGCCATTTGTCAGCTTTCGAAAATACTGCTTACCTGAAAATATCTCAACTAACTGAAGTTGGCCAATTTCAACGCCTGTTTCTTCAAAAACTTCTCTTCTTCCGGCCTCCTCGACAGACTCCCCTAATTCTAATAGCCCGCCTGGAAGTCCCCACATGCCTTCAGGTCTTTTTTGTAAAAGAATTTTCCCCTGATCATCAATTACGCACACCATCGCACCTACTAAAATAAGTGGCCGGTTCCCGACTATTTTTCGTAAATCTTCAATGTAGCCCATCATTAACCTCCATAAATTGCCTCATAATCATTATAATCTAGCGAATGGTGCCTGACACTCATTTCGACACCCAATTAAAGGAAATTTTAAAAATGCGTCTTTTCTTGGTATAATAGATTATGTTTTTTAGATAAACTTGAGGTGAAGATGAAATAAATAAATTAATGTATGATAAAGATTTGGATATGACTCTCCAAAAAGGTACGACCTATATATATACTTACGCCTATGCTGAGGATGAACGCTCTTTGTGTGCTTTGGAAAAGCGCTCATTATTCGGTGAGGTGTCTCAATCTAATGTCTTGGAAAGTTTCGTAAAAATCGATCCAAGTCGAAGCCCGTTTATTAAAGAAAGAATCACGGTGCTATATGAGGTGGAAAGCCTTGAGGATCTTTTTATACAGGTAGAAACTTTACAACTAAGCGGAGCAACGTTTAAAGTCACCTATGTAAAAAATAGTGGTCAGGCAAACAGTGAACAAGAAGGATTCGAAAACCGACGTGCCATTGAACGAGAGCTTGGCTTACACATCAATGGTCAAGCAGATCTTCGTCATCCTGATCGATTGTTTGGCGTCATGAATATAGACGGAAGTTGGGTCTTCGGTGAGTATGTAAAAAGTGAGTCGGTTTGGTTTCGGCATCAAAAGAAGCCAAACGGTTATTCCACAGCGCTCAACACACGTGTGGCTAGAGCAGTGGTAAATATCGCCATCCCCAATCCAAACGGAATTAAGGCCATCGATCCTTGTTGTGGAATTGGAACCGTCCTAGTTGAAGCTAGATCGATGGGAATTGATATTGTCGGAAGTGACCGCAATCAGTTGATTCTTCCTGGAGCACGAGAAAATATGATACACTTTGGTCTTAGCGGAGAAATACACTTAGCTGATATTCGCGAGATCACCAATCATTATGATGTAGCCATCATTGATTTGCCTTATAATTTGTGTTCGGTTATAACCCCTGACGAGCAGCTGGAAATGCTCCAAAGTGCACGTAGGTTTGCTGACAAAGTGGTCGTCGTTACCGTTGAACCTGTCGATGAAATTCTTTTAAAAGCTGGTTTTTCGATTATTGATCGAGCGGTTGCTAAAAAAGGGTTATTTATACGAGAAGTGATAGTATGTAATTGATAAGGCTCCATCTTTGCCTATTCATTAATAATATAACGTAATCTTTATTAAGTTTTATCGTTACGAAAAGAGGGGAATGTATGAATAAACAGTCCATATACGGATTAACTATAGATCAATTGGCTACTTGGCTTACCGAGCACGGTGAGAAGAAGTCGAGAGCACAAAAAGTATGGGAATATCTTTATCGAAAGCGTGTAACAGCTTTCTCTGAAATGACAGAAGTAAATCAAGCGTGTCTTCAATTACTGGCAGACAACTTCGAAATCCAATCCTTACAGGAGCATATTAAACAAGAATCAGCTGATGGAACGATTAAATTCTTGTTTAAACTTCAGGATGGCAACTTGATTGAAACGGTTTTAATGCGCCAGAAATATGGCCTTTCTGTTTGTGTGACAACACAAGTAGGCTGTAACATTGGCTGCAGTTTTTGTGCGAGTGGTTTATTAGCGAAGAGCCGTGATTTAACCAGTGGGGAAATTGTCGAGCAAATTATGAACGTTCAATTGCATTTGGACAACAAAGGACAAGGTGAAACGGTCAGTCACGTAGTCGTGATGGGGATTGGTGAACCATTTGATAATTTTATAAACCTAATAGACTTTATCAGGGTGATTAAAGATGATAAAGGGCTTGCGATTGCGGCTAGGCGGATCACCGTGTCAACCAGCGGTCTCGCGGACAAGCTTATTGAGTTCACGGATATGGGGCTGCAGGTAAATCTTGCTGTTTCCTTGCATGCGCCAAATAATGAGCTTCGTACGCGTATTATGAAAATAAACCGTGCGATTCCGATTGAAAGATTAATGCAGGCGATGGAGTATTACGTAGAAAAGACAAACCGTCGGATTACCATTGAATATATTCTGTTGCGTAATGTAAATGATCATAAGCAAGAAGCCGAGCAACTGGCCGAACTTCTTCGCCCTCTCGGACAGCAAGTCTATGTAAACTTAATTCCATATAATCCGGTCGATGAACATAGTCAATATCAAAGAAGTGAACAGGAATCAGTCCTGGCATTTTATGATACGTTGAAAAAGGGCGGGATTAATTGTAAAATCCGCCAAGAACACGGAACAGATATTGATGCGGCGTGTGGACAGTTACGAAGCAAACAAATCAAAAAAGCTGAAGTACAGTAATTTCATTAAAAGGTTATGTTAAACAAGGGGTGTTTGGTTTAACATAACCTTTTTAGTTTTATCCGCATTTTATGTCTATACCGATTTCGACATTCTTTTCTCCATTTCCCGGGAAAAAGTCCTGTTGATAAAAGGGTTTATATAGAATCTAATCAAACGTTTGGTTAGTAAGGAATTATCGGGAAACCTGTCAGAGTGTGATTTATTACCGATGAAAGTCCCATTATCGACTTGTTTTTTATTTTAATAGCGGAAAAACAACATACAAAAAAGGTATCTAAATGATATTTAGACACCTTCGTTTTAGTTATTCGGTAAACTTTTTAAAAATCAATGTGGCATTATGCCCGCCAAATCCTAATGAGTTTGATAAAACCACTTGAACATCCTTCTTCTTTGCTACGTTGGGGACATAATCTAAATCAAGTTGTTCATCAGGTGTTTCATAGTTGATGGTTGGAGGGATGATTCCTTCCTTGATCGCTAAAACAGAAAAAATGGCTTCAATTGCCCCTGTCGCTCCTAACATGTGGCCTGTCATCGATTTTGTGGAACTTACAGATAAAGTATAGGCATGTTCCTTGAAAACCTCTTTAATGGCTAACGTTTCATACAAATCATTATAATAAGTCGAGGTCCCATGAGCATTGATATAGTCGACTTGTTCAGGGGAAATCCCAGCATCCTCTAATGCTAATTTCATTGCTCTCCCTGGTCCATCCCCGTCTGGTGCAGGTGTAGTAATATGATGGGCATCACCCGTAGCTCCATATCCTATCAATTCCCCATATATATTCGCACCACGGGCTAAAGCATGCTCTAATTCTTCTAGGACCACAATTCCTGCACCTTCCCCGATGACAAATCCATCACGATTCTTATCAAAAGGCCGGCTGGCTGTGTTTGGATCTGGATTTTTTGAAAGGGCTGTCATATTAGAAAATCCGGCAACGGTCATCTCTGTAATCGTTGCTTCTGTTCCACCAGCAATTATCATATCTACACTCCCCTTTTGAATCACGCGGAATGCATCACCGATTGAGTTAGCGCCTGACGCACATGCTGTAACCGAACAATTATTGATTCCCTTTGCTCCAAGTGCAATAGAAACTTGTCCAGCCGCCATATCAGGGATAAACATGGGAATAATAAACGGGTTGACTCTTCTTTGACCTTTTTCAATAAATTTCCGATGTTGTTCCTCGAACTCAGCTAGCCCGCCAATTCCTGATCCAATCCAAACGCCCACTCGCTCAGGTTGAATATTTTCGCCGATTCGGATTCCTGCATCATTGACAGCCATTTGACTTGCAGCAACTGCGAACTGGCTATAACGCCCCATTCTTCTCGCTTCTTTTTTATCCATAAATTCTTCTGGTGCAAAGCCTTTTACTTCTGCTGCGATTTTGATATCCACTTTTTCCACATCAAATATGGTGGCTGGACCAACACCTGATATACCCCTTTTAATCTGTTCCCATGTTGAATGAGCATCATTCCCCAAAGGAGTGACTGCTCCAATACCTGTAATCACTACTCTTTTATTCATATAATGCTGTCTCCCACCCATTTTTTAAGTAACTATAAATGATTCTTAATCTATAGTTTAACTAATTCAGAGTGGTAGGACAAATTGATATCGAGCTATCTTTAGATTTAAGTTTATTTTTTGAAAGAAAATGGATGTCGGTTAAGCAAATCACGGTTTAACCACACATCTCTATTTTGGACAAGTGAAGGTTGTTTTCAGTTTCATGAACCCGTACATTAAGCGTGCATTTCTACCTTTTTGGGTTTGAGGATTAATTTTTGACTCAAGGCATTTCATAAATTGCTTATCACAATAACATGGGGAATTCCCTCGGCTCAGACAGCGATCATGCTGGTAGCAGCAGCTATCTACATCATTAATTGGACTACCCGGCCCGCTGCATCCTGGCCCACACCATCGATAACCTGGAAAAATACAAAGAGGCAGCAGGCTCTTTTTACTACGTTTCAATCATTTACACCTCCTAGAAGTTTATTACTATATTAATATGGAAAAATACCACATCTGTTTAGACTCGTTTGCTAAGCATATGTATGTTTTAAAAAATAGATTGTTTTTGCTATGCTTGTTCCTGGTTCTCTTACAAGCTATGGTGGAATACAAATAAACAAAGGGATTTTATGGTTATCAAAAATTTTCACTTGAAAGGGGAATCTATACCTATGGATGTTTGCATTTCTTGTGGGGAGGAATTGTCCAGATTTGAACGGAATAGAAGTGAATGTTGGGAGTGTATGGATATAACCACTGAGGCTTATACAGAAGAGGAATGATTTTTTTAAGTACTGACTATATTATTAAAAAATAAAAATGGCCCCAGTCCTTAAGACAAACTTTTGGACTGGGGCCTTTTTGGTTATTGAGTCAGTACGTCATTGGATACATTTTCAACTACTTTTCTTTAATTTTTGTGGCCAATAGCCTTCATTGGATGCATTTTCAACTTCTTTTCTCTAATTTTTGTAGCCAATCGCCCTCATTGGATGCATTTTCAACTTCTTTTCTCTAATTTTTGTAGCCAATCGCCCTCATTGGATGCATTTTCAACTTCTTTTCTCTAATTTTTGTAGCCAATCGCCAGCAACTAGTTCTAGTCTATTACTATTAATTTCCACTACCATTAATTTCCGCTCCTTTACCAAACAAATAATCCAACTATCATCGCACTCAATAATGATACTCCCACTCCACTGACCAACAGCTTCCAGACATTTTTTCCGATGATACTTGATTTTTCCTCACTAAGGATCGAATTAAACGTTCCATAAATCATCCCGACTGTACTAAAGTTTGCAAAGGAAGTTAAGAACGTGACGGCAACAGCGACTGTATGCGGAGCAAGTCCACTTATTTTACCTTTTAGGTCCAACATCGCAACAAACTCATTGGTCGCTAGCTTTATTCCCATTAGTTGCGCCACATACATCGCATCATCCCCAGCTAAACCAAGCAAGAACGCGAATGGGCTAAAGATAACTGAGAAGATTTTTTGGATGGTCAACCCTTTCACTACGAATCCTAAGATCCCATTTATACCAGCAGTTAAGGCAACATAACCGATTACCATTGCCATGATGACAATGACCATTTTCACTCCGACTAGCATACTGTTTGATATGGTTGAAAAGAAATCTTTTCTCTCCTCCTTCGAAGGAACATAAACGATATCTTCCTCTTTACTCACCTCAACCGGATTCAGCATGTTCGCAATCAAAAGCGCGTTCAAGCAATTCAGCGGAATTGCGACAAATACATATGTCGCTGGAACCATTGTTAAGTAAGCCCCAATAATCGAACCGCTAATGCTGCTCATACTCATGATTCCAAACGTTAGCAGGCGATGCTCCTTTAATACGGTCAGCTGCTGACGAATAACGGCCAGGGCTTCTGTATTTCCAAGAAACATCATCTGGATTGAGAAGAAACTCTCTAGCTTTGGCAATCCAGATACTTTTGAAATGAGCCAGCCCACTTTATCAATGATCCATGTTAAGATTCCAAAGTACGTTAAAATATCAAAGAATGTAATAATGAAAATAATCGGCATTAACGCACTAAAAAAGAAATCCACATGCTCGTTCGCCATCACGGATGGGAATACAAATGAAGTCCCTTCGTTCGCACAAGCAATTAACCAGTTAAAGAACGATGCTATTTTATTAATAATCCATGACCCGACTTTCGTCGATAACATAAACCAGGTGATCGCTAATTCAACAACCAATAACGTTAAAATGGATTTCCACTTAACGTTTCTTTTATTAGGCGAGCAAAAATAAATAAGAACGAGCATTACTAATACTCCAAGTACATTAAACAAAAAATACAAGTTATCAACTCCTTGGGTTTATTATTCCCAAAATGTTTATTTGTATAGAAAAAGTCGTCAACTTTTCACGGGTTTGTTGAAGAGTAAAGCCGGAGAAATATTATTTATGTTAAATAAAAAACAGTGCTAATTCATTTGCGAATTGCACTGTTAATTTAATAGTTGTTTTTTGAGTTGCGGATCATCCAAATGAGAAGGACTTCTCTTCCCAAACTATTAAGTTCTTAAAAACAATGTTTACAGTTGTCCAAATACAACTTTACCTTTAAAAATAACTGCTTGTCGCACTGGCGTTCTTGCAACGGCTTCAGCAGAACATGAGGCATTTACAAGAACAAGATTTGCTTCATCGCCTACCAGAGGCCAGGCTATTTCACCGTCTTTCGTTAATGGGGTAGGTCCCCCAGTAGCATACTTTAGTGTCTGAGCTAAGGCACGTTCGTCACTTTTCCGGTGCAGTTCACTATATCGGGTTGCCTTTTCTAATACATCCCCTGTTCCATATGGTCCCCAAGAGTCATAGAAACCATCACACCCTAAATACACACTTACTCCCATTCTATCTAATAAATCAATTGGAGGCAGAGTATTTGTAATTGGAATCGTAGACATAACCGACATTCCTAACTTGCTCATTTTATTGGCAATTTCTTCTTGCTGTGGAACCGGCACCTCTCCTAGACTGAATGCATGACTTACAGCCACTCGATTGTGCCATTTCGCTGCTTCGACCATTTCTATCAATTTATCTACCGTATAAAAACCAACATGTCCTTTGTCATGTAAATGGATATCGACATCTGCATCAAATTCTGTTGCTAGATTCATCACTTCATAGAGTGATTTTTCGATATTGCGGTCAATTCCAGCCGGGTCTAACCCACCAACTAATTGTGCACCAGTTCTCATTGCCTCTTTCATTAGTGGAATAACATTTTCAGTTAATAATCCATGCTGTGGGAAGGCAACAATCTCGTAGGTTACCTTATCCTTGTTATCCTCTAATGCTGCTTTTACGCCTTCTAAATTTTTCAAACCAATATAAGTGTCAATATTTACATGGGTGCGGATGTGTGTGGATCCATGTGAAAGCAATAAGTCAATCATGGCACTAGCACGCTGTTTTGTTGTTGGCGCCAATTCCTCAAGTTCCATTGCCTCCATACGTAATCGGTCCTTCAAATTTTTTGCAGGTATAGGAGCCTTCCAATCAAGTGAAAGATAGGTTTTATCCAAATGGTTGTGCATTTCTTTAAAGGTAGGTAACGCCAAAAAACTTTTTCCATCCACAGTATTCTCACCAGATGGAATGTTGAAACTCTCCTTTTGCTTTTCAACTATTTTCCCACCCTGAATTTTCAAATGGAAAAGCTCTGTCTTTGTTTCATAAACTCCTTTTTCATCCTGTACATAGCCTGTCTCTAACCGAACATTTGTCAACCAATATGAGGTAGTCATTCTTTCTCCTCCTTTATAAGTTTAAACACGCACCAGGTCTGTGTCTTCCAGTTTACTTTCAACCTTTTTCCCTTTGAAAAACAATGCTTCTACCTTCGCTCTTCTTGCGACTGCTTCTGCTGAACAAGTTGCCTTTACTAGCATCATCGTTGCATCATCGCCAACTTTAGGCCAGACACGCTCACCTTCTTCATTCAGTGGTGTTACACCGCCAGTACCATATTTTAAGGCAGTTGATAATGAATATTCATCACTCAAACGAAATCTTTCGGCGAGAATCCCAAGCTTTTGAATCGTGTTTCCGGTTCCAAAAGGGGACCAGTGGTCTGTAATACTGTCGTGTCCAACAGCTACACGAATTCCTAATTTATCAAGAGCTGGTATCGGAATTGTCGCTCGATTTATAGGTACAGTAGTGGTAATATCCATTTCTTGTTCTTTTAGAATAGCGGTGATTTCTTTAAGTTCCTTACCATCCATGTCACCTAATGCAATCCCATGGCTAATCGTGGCTCTACCTTTGAGTCCAGATTCCCTCGTATAATAAGCCATGCGTTCAAATGTAAATACCCCTAATGTATTCGGATCATGTAAATGAATATCTACGCCCTTATTGTTTTCAACAGCAATATCAAAAATAGTGTTTAAAGATTTTTCAATATTCCGATCCACAGTCGCAGGGTCGACACCTCCAACTAATGTCGCGCCATTCTTCATCGCATCACGAATGAGCTGAACTGAGTCACTTTTTAATAAACCGTGCTGCGGAAAGGCAACAATCTCATAGGTAAGAACATCCACATATTTTTTCAAGGCATTGACGGTTGCCTCAAGATTTTTTAGTCCAATCACCGGGTCCACATTACAATGGGTGCGAATATGGGTATGGCCGTTTTTAATATATAATTCAATCATTTTCTCCGCACGCTCTTGGGCTGTCGGCAGGAGCTTTGGCAGTAATTCTTTTTCTTCTTCTAATCTGGTGAAAATGCCATTTGTAAGGGGCGTACATGCTTTCCATGGTCCACCATAATAGGTTTTGTCGATATGAATATGCATATCTCTTAAGGATGGCAGTAGTAGCTGACAATAAGCATCGTGCTGTTTAACCTTTGTATCAGGAATTTCATTTGTAATTTCAGTAATTTTACCGCCTTCAATTTTTAAGTGGCAAATTTCCGTCTCGGTTGCAACAATTCGATCATCTTCATAAATGAACCCTTTTTCTAAGCAGACATTCGTTAACCAAAAAGTGGTCATTCCTGTTCCCTCCTGTTATAGAACTAGTAAAAGTACTTTTTTTTACGAAAGTACTTTTCCACCTTGGACACTATTCATTTCTTCATAAAGCCTCTATTTAATTACCACATCATCAATCATTAGATAGTTAGCAGCATTTAACCAAAATCCACTTACATTTTTACTATAGGCAGCCAAATGTTCATAATTTCGGATAGGAACATAAACCGCATCGTCAATCTCTTTCTGCATTACCTTTTCATATAGCTTTAATCGTTTTTGCTCATCTGTTTCTTTTCGTGCGGATTCAATCATTTTGTCTACATCTGGATTACTATAGTAGAACGTGTTCCCTGCAGCTCCCTGTGATGCTGAATGGAATAAGTTATACTGGTTGTAATCACCGTCCCCAGTTGCATTACCCCAACCGCCAATAGCCATCTCGTGCTCACCTTTGTCGATCATGTCGATATAAGCGCCATATTCCATTACTTGGATCTTTACATTAATTCCAATTCCTTTTAATTGCGATTGCATCACTTCAGCCATGTTAATACGTTCTTTTCGGTCACTTGTTAATAAAGTGACATCCAATCCCTTTTCATAGCCAGCTTCTTTTAACAATTTCTTTGCTTCGTTCAAATCATAGTCGTAAGCTTTAACCTTATCACTGTATCCAAGCACCTTAGGGCTCATTGCTACATTGGCAAGGGTTCCAACGTTATTATAAACGCCTTTAATAATTGCTTCTCTTTCAATGGCGTGGCTGATTGCCTTTCGAACCCTTACATCATCAAACGGTTTTTTCTTTACGTTAAATCCAAGATATTCAACAGCTAGTCCTTCTGTACGATAGAGTCCCATTTTGTCGGAAGCTTCAATGCGCTCAATCTCGGTTACAGGTACTTGGTCATTAATATTCGCTTCACCAGTTTCAATCATAGCCAGGCGTGTCGCATCTTCGGGAACGACTTTGAATACTACTCGATCAATATTAGCTTTCTTTCCCCAGTAGTTTTCATTTCTCTTTAATGAAATTTCTTGTCCGGTCTTCCATGATTCAAATACAAATGGACCTGTTCCAACTGGATGCTGTGATAATGCATCTGGATTTTCTGTAATCGCTTTTGGACTAATAATACTACCTTCTTGGCTGGCCAAAATAGATAGCAGTGGAGCATAAGAATATTCAAGTAATAATTGAACGGTATAATCATCCACAACTTTTACTTCCTTAATCATGGAGAATTTCTCACGTTGCGGTGATTCCGTTTTCGGATCTAACAAACGATCAAATGTCTTTTTAACAGCTTCAGCATTGAATGGTGCTCCGTCATGGAATTTAACACCTTCTTGTAATTTAAATTCCCATGTTGTGTCATTTACGACTTTCCATTCTTTGGCTAACAGCGGTTGAATTTTGAAGTCTTTGTCTGGTGCAACTAGTGTCTGATAAACTTTTTGATAAATGATATTCGCAGAAGGAATATCTGTAATAAAATGCGGATCAAGTTTTGTAGCATCAGAAAGCCTTACAACTGTCAATGTACCACCTTGTTTGGTTGCTTCTTTTTTGCCTGCCGTATCAGTTGAAGAAGTTGATTTTGTAGAACAAGCTTGAGCAAAAATCATCATTAAGCCGATTAGAACAAATAGTAGTCCCCTATTCATACTGCGTCCATTTTTCTCCATTTTTTTATGCTCCCTTATTTTGTTATTTTGTAAATTCTGACCTTTCATTGGGTGTATCCACCATCCCTCCGCTAGTACATATCTGCATTATAAAAGACAATCAACAATAATATTTACAGAATATTTACTTAAATTTTAACTATATTGACATATTATTTAAAAAATATTTACTTTTCACCTAATTTTGATAATTTGTAATTAACCCAATAAAAAGTCTGAAAGTTTAGAAGGGGGTCTACCGCAACGATCAATTACACCTTATCTTTCAAAAAAATTAAAATAAGGAGGGTTTTACATGTCAGTTGAAGTAAACACTGAAAAACCAATTGTAATCACACAAACAATTAATCTACCGAAACGATCTAAATTAAAAGACTTCCTTTCTATTTTAATGGTTAATAAAGCAGCGATGGTCGGTGCAATTATTATCCTCTTTTACATTTTTATCGGATTATTTGCACCGCTCTTAGCCCCCTACAATCCATATGAAATTATATTAGGAGATAAATTACTGCCTCCATCGAGTGATCACTGGATGGGAACCGATGATAAAGGGAGAGATATATTAAGTCGTATTCTGTATGGCTCAAGACTTTCGATGGGAGTCGGTTTTGCTGCTGTAGCCTTTGGCTCATTCTTCGGAATCATTTTTGGACTAGTTGCTGGCTATTATGGAAAATGGGTTGATTCGTTCATTATGCGATTGATGGACGTCATGCTCGCCTTTCCTGGAATCTTACTAGCATTAGCCATCATAAGTGCTCTAGGACCTGGTCTTATTAATGTTACGATTGCGGTTGGAGCATTTTCCGTTCCGTTATTTGCACGAATTGTCCGCGGTTCTACATTAGAAGTGAAACGTCTCGAGTATATCGACGCCATACGGTCGCTTGGCGCAAATGATTTTACAATTATTTTCAAACATATTTTACCAAATATTCTTTCTCCAATTATTGTCCAAGGGACATTACGTCTTGCGACTGCGATTTTATCAGCTGCAGGCTTATCGTTTCTTGGTCTTGGCGCACAGCCTCCTTCTCCGGAATGGGGAACGATGCTAAGTAATGGAAGGGATTTCTTATTCTCTGCTCCATACATTGCGATTTTCCCAGGTTTAGCGATTTCTATCCTCGTTTTAGGTTTTAATATCTTTGGTGATGGATTACGCGATGCTTTTGATCCAAGAATGAAAAAGTAAAATTTAAGGAGGTTAGCAGACGATGTTGATGTTTATTTTACGCCGTTTAATCCAAATGATCCCAGTAGTAATTGGGGTAACTTTTGTCGTATTTTTTATCATGCAACTAGTTCCCGGCGATCCTGCTGTTTTGCTTGCAGGTGAAGGAGCATCAAAAGAAACAGTTAATGCCATTCGCGAGCAATTGGGGTTAAACCGGCCATTACTGGTTCAATATTTTGACTACCTTTTGAATGTATTTCAAGGAGACTTTGGTAATTCACTTAAGAATAGCCAGCCAGTACTTGATGAAATAATGGTTAGACTACCGATCACAATGGAATTAGCATTTTTTAGTATCATTATCACAATCGTTTTAGGTATGGCAGCGGGAATTATTTCAGCGGTTAAACCTTATTCACTTACAGATACAAGTGTTATGCTAGTTGCCCTACTTGGAATTTCCTTACCGAGCTTTTGGTTTGGTTTAATGATGATGTATTTCTTCTCCGTAAAACTGCAAATTCTTCCGGTTGCAGGATGGGATAGTATCCTTCACGTCATCCTTCCTGCTTTAACATTAGGAGCAGGAGGTGCAGCAATTGTTGCCCGGATGACTCGTTCCAGTATGCTTGAAGTCATCAGGCAAGATTATATCCGTACAGCACGAGCAAAAGGACTGCGCGAACATGTCATTATTTATAAGCACGCATTACGGAATGCCTTAATTCCAGTAATAACGGTGGTTGGGTTACAGTTTGGTGCTCTGCTTGGCGGAACTGTATTAGTTGAATCCATCTTTGCGATTAACGGACTTGGCAGAATGATTGTTGATGCTATCCGAATGCGGGATTTACCAGTGGTTCAAGGGGGAGTTTTAGCTGCCTCGTTAATCTTTGTTATCGTGAACTTATTTGTGGACGTATTCTATCGGTTCTTTAATAAACGAATTGAACTAAATTAACAGGTGGTGAATAATGGTGAGTGAGAAAAACAATCCAATTTTAGAAGTAAAAGGATTAAAAACACATTTCTTTACAAAACATGGTGTAAGTAAGGCCGTTGACGGTATTGATTTTACCCTTCGAAAGGGAGAGACTTTAGGTATTGTCGGAGAATCAGGCTGTGGAAAAAGTATGACATCACTTTCCATACTACGACTAATCCCCTCCCCTCCAGGGAAAATTGCCGGCGGACAGGTTCTTTATAAAGGAAAAGATTTAGTCACACTCTCAGAGGATGAAATGAGGAAAATCCGTGGAAACGAAATCTCGATGATTTTCCAAGAACCGATGACATCATTAAATCCTGTACTTACTGTCGGAGAACAAATTGCTGAAGCATTAAGATTGCATCAAGGTATGAGAAAAAAGGAAGCTTGGATTAAGGCCGTTGAAATGCTTAAGCTTGTGGGAATACCTTCTCCTGAAAAAAGGGCAAAACAAGAACCATTCCAATTAAGTGGCGGTATGCGCCAGCGTGTAATGATTGCGATGGCACTTGCCTGTACTCCAGAAGTGTTAATTGCCGATGAACCAACAACAGCCTTAGATGTAACCATTCAAGCACAAATATTAGAGCTAATTAAAGATTTACAAAAAAAGATAGGTATGGGCGTTATTATGATTACACATGATTTAGGAGTTGTTTCTGAAACATGTGATAAAGTTGCCGTTATGTATGCCGGCAATATTATTGAACATGCACCAACTGAAAAGATTTTTACAAATCCAAAGCACCCCTATACACAAGGGTTGTTAAATTCTTTACCGAAGATCCATGAGGACCAAGAAGAATTGCAAACGATCGAAGGGAGTGTACCAAGTCCGTATAATTTGCCGACAGGCTGCCGTTTTGCTTCAAGGTGCCCCCATCAGAAACCTTTGTGTCACTTACAGAAGCCTGATCTAATTGAACAAAATGATGGTGTTAAAGTACGTTGCTGGATGTACACTGACGAATGGACGAGACATGTGGAAAAAGAGGGGGCTGTTAAATAATGGTGACTGCTACAGAGAAAAAAGTATTATTAAAAGTGGACCATTTGAAACAATATTTCCCTGTTAAATCAGATTCCATTTTTAAACCTAAGGCTTATGTAAAGGCAGTTGATGACATTTCTTTTCACCTATACGAAGGAGAGACATTAAGCATAGTTGGGGAATCTGGCTGTGGTAAATCGACTACAGGACGCGCGATTCTACGTCTCGATGAACCAACAGATGGAACTGTATATTATGATGATAAAGACATTTTAAAGCTCAATAATAAAGAGATGCGAAAGCTAAGAGGAGACTTGCAAGTAATTTTCCAAGATCCTTTTGCCTCACTTAACCCCCGTCAAACGGTAAAACATATTTTAAATGAAGCAATGGCCATTCAAAATGTCGTTGAAAAATCGAAAAGGATGGAAAGAATGATAGAATTATTGGGGTATGTCGGTCTACCCCAAGAAGCACTTGAGCGCTATCCCCATGAATTTAGCGGGGGGCAGCGTCAGCGAATTGGGATTGCCCGTGCACTTGCCGTCGATCCTAAATTAATTATTTGTGATGAAGCAGTATCTGCTTTGGATGTTTCCATCCAAGCTCAAATCCTAAATCTATTAAAAAAGCTTCAAAATCAGTTTCAGCTTACCTTTTTATTTATCTCACATGATTTAAGTGTAGTTAGGCATATATCCGACCGAGTAATGGTTATGTATTTAGGAAAGGTCGTTGAGATTGCTAACAAAAAAGATCTATTCGATTCACCGCTTCATCCATATACAAAGGCATTGTTATCATCAATTCCTGTACCCAATCCGGTCCATAAAAGGGAACGAGTCATCTTAAAAGGAGATGTCCCTTCCCCCATCGATCCTCCAAGCGGATGCCGTTTCCATACCCGCTGTCCGTTTGTAACGGAGAAGTGTAAATTAGAAGAACCTGCCTTAAGAGAATTAGCTGAGAATCACTTTGTCAGCTGCCATTTTGCAGAACAACTTTCACAATAATGTTATATTAGAAATAAAAAACTTTATAATATTAAAATTGGGAGTATTTCTAGACTCCCTTTTTCTACATCTAAAGGAGAATCTCGTTTAATGCTTAATATTGAAGCTTTCTCCATCTACATTATGTTATGTGTCTTAGCCCCTTTACTTGGTGCATTTACTTTGCTGTTTTTATTTATATTTGAAAAACGAATTGATCTTTTAGAAAAGCAAACAAGGGAAATTGCTCTCGAGAAAGAACTGCAAACAGCCCTATATAATCAATTAAATCAGGAAATCCAACCACATTTCCTCTTTAATACATTAAATTCCATTTTAAGTCTTGCAAGGTTGGAGAGGAAAACAGAATTGATTCACTCGATTGAGACCTTTTCAAAATTGCTAAAATTTAAATATAAGACGAATACACCTTTAATAACCATTAATGAGGAATTATCCTATATCAATTATTATTTGGAAATACAAAAAATAAGGTTCCGTGACAGACTTCATTACGAAATATCAATGGATTCAACGGTGGGACAGGCTGTTATCATCCCTTTTTTAATTCAAACCCTTGTCGAGAACGCCTTTAAACATTCATTTGACAGACATATTGGTGAGGCTTTTTTAAAAATAATCATTGAAAAGAACGAGAAGGAAGTTTATGTAACTGTCTGGAACAATGCCTTAGAAGGACAGGTGGTCCAATCTCATAAAGATGGACTTGGTTTAGATAATATTGCAAAAAGGCTTGATCTTCTCTTTCCAGGAGATCAGACTTCAGTAAACTTAATACCTTCAGAAGACGGTACCAGTGTTTTAGCTGTTTTCCCATTTGTACTAGGATAGGGAGTGCATCCAAATGAATATTCTTTTAGTAGATGATGAACCACTTGAATTAGAACTGCTCGAATATTTAATTCAAAAAAAGTTTCCAAACTGGAAGTTTTTTAAGGCTCTAGATGCTTCACAAGCCATTCAAATTATCAAACAACATGAAATCTTTCTTGCATTTCTTGATATCCAGCTCCCAGGTAAATCAGGTTTGGAATTAGCGATGGAACTCACACGAAATTATTCAATGGATATTATCATGGTTACAGCTTTTCAGAATTTTGAATATGCTCAAATCTCGATAAGAATTGGGGTTGTTGATTATATTACGAAGCCTGTCATTGAAGAAGAGCTTTTAAACGTATTAAGCAGGTATGATCGATTGGGGCGATATACGGAACAAATCGTAAACGCCTTACAAATTATACATCAGGAATATAGTGAAAAATTAACATTAAATTATTTAGCTTCAAAGATTCACATTAACCCTGCCTATTTAAGCAGAAAATTTCACGAAGAAGTAGGGATGGGCTTCTCTGAATATTTAAATGATTATCGTTTAAAGGAAGCTCAAAAAATGTTAATTAATAATCCTGATTTAAGCATTAGTACGATTTCAGAAAGATGTGGATTTAATAGCCAGCATTACTTTAGCCAAATCTTTCGGAAATTGACTGGACAATCACCGAGTGACTATCGCTTAAAGGAGACATACCGTTGAATAGAAGTTCTTATCAATTATATATAAGCGGTGCGATTAAATTGGGGGTAAGCTTTGGGGTTGTTAGTCTTTTATCGAGGTGGATAACAGGCAATACGATCCTCTCTTCTCCAGAAACATTAATTAAATACGGATTAACCGGTGGAATTGGCTATTCTTTAATGGGGGCTTTAGCACTCATATTGTTTGGATTTTTAGCCAAAGTCATTAGAGAAAAATTTCCCGATGAGCAAACGATTGGAGATGTACTGAGAAAAAAATTATCACCAAGCGGCTACTGGTATGTCATTACAATTCTTCTCATTACCAGCCTGCACTCCTTATTTATCCAAGCAATGGGAGCGGGAATCCTCATTCATATCCTGTTCCCTATGCCTATTTTTATAGGAATGCTATTGTTTTTAGGCTTTTGTTTTTTTGTAGGCGGTGTTGGTGGAATGCAGCAAATGCACCAGTTATCAGGTGTTAATGTCTCATTGATCTTCGGCGCTGTTTTAGTCATTCCTGTCTATTTTTATATTCAGGAAGGTGTCCATCCTGTTTATGAAGGGATTAAACTTTTTCATCCTTATATTTTATTCTATAAAAATACAGATTCGATTTGGTTTATTTTCACAGCGATTTTGATTGGCTTTGGACAGGTCTTAATTGATCGAGCAACATGGCAGAGATTATTTATCATCAAAAAGGAAAAAATTCAAATGACCTTTACTCTAGCAGGAGTAATATGGGCCACAATCCCACTAGCTCTAACCTCCCTGCTAATGATTATTATGTTTGGCAGAAGCTATAAAGATATTTATTCGTTGCTTTTTGAACTTGTTGATAAAATACAATCAACCATGCTAATTGTTTTATTTGTTTTATTTTGCTTTAGTGCGATTTCGTCAGCAATTAGTGCAGAGCTACATGCGACGACTACCTTGGTTGTAAAAAATATTATTGATTTATTTCGTCCTTTATCTGACCACGAAAGATGGAATTTCACTTATATTTTTTCAGGAAGTATTTGTATATTTTTACTAATAATCGTGAGTATTTTTAAACCTACTCCGCTACAATTATTGTTTTTCTCTGGGAATATTTACGCTGCCATCATTGTACCGATGTTATTTATTATTCTAAGTAACAAATCGATTCCTGCAATCATCCCCTTTTCCTCATTGATTGGTGCCTTGGGGGGCTATATATTTATTCCCCTGAATGATAACTTAACGATCATTTGGATCAGCTTCATAATTTCTGGTTTGATTTGTTTATTGGTTTTTATTTTCCAAACCGTATCGACTAGGATAAAGCTTTAAGGAAGATTGGAGGTAAGCAACCTTGGGAGAAAAGCAAGTCATCCATGATGATTCATTGTCGGATAACACAGATTTATTACCAACAAAACCAGAAGCTAGAACATGGAAGTTTAGCCATTACTTCTCCATTTGGATGGGTTCGGTTCATAATGTTCCATCCTATGTTACCATTGGGGGTTTCTTTGCGTTAGGTTTATCGATATGGCAGGTATTTTTTATCATTATGACTTCATCGATAATACTCGCCGGAATGATGGCATTGAATGGTCATGCAGGGGGGAAATATGGAATCCCTTTCTCAATCCTGCTCCGGACCAGTTTTGGTCGCAAAGGAGCAATTATTCCAGGGGTATTAAGGGGGATAATCGCAGCCATTATGTGGTTCGGTCTGCAAACATATGCTGGAAGCCTTGCCGTAACTATTTTAATTGCAGAATTTTGGGAGCCCTATCCAACATTAGGAGCAGATTGGAGTTTTTTAGGATTAAATTTAGCCAATCTTATATCCCTTCTCCTCTTTTGGGTGATTAATGTCTTTTTTATTTTTGCAGGGGTAGATGCCTTAGGAAAGTTAACTAAGCTACTCTCTCCAATGGTATTTGTCGTTTTTGGCGGAATGTCCATTTGGGCAATTAATTTAGCAGGTGGAATCATCCCAATCTTAAACTTTAGCGAGAAAGGTGTAGAAGGAAATAGTATTTTGATTATCCTAAGCTGTATTTCAGCGATATTAGCAGCATGGGTGGCACAAATACTAAGCGTTTCTGATGTTACAAGGTATTCTCGCACCAATAAAGGCCAGTCATGCGGACAAATTGTTGGAATTCTAATTACCTATTTATTGTTTGCAGTTGCAAGTATTACCATCATCGTTGGGTCTGAAATTGCTTTCGGAGTTCCAATCTGGAATGTACTTGAAGTGATTAATCGATTTGATAGCAAATTTGCCATTATCCTTTCTCTACTTACCATTTGTTTAACGACATTATCTGTAAACATTGTAGGTAACATTATCCCTGCAGGGTATCAACTGGCCTCCCTATCCCCGAAAAAATTAAACTTTAAATCTGGTGCCTTCATTGGTACTATTATTGGATTACTGATTATGCCCTGGAAGCTGATGGAGAGCCCTACAAGCATTTTTACTTTTTTAAATATGATTGGTGGAATGTTAAGCCCTGTAATTGGTGTGATGCTTGTGGATTATTTTATTATCAAGAAAAGAGAAATCAATTTACAAGAATTATATTTTCCAAATAGTAAGGGCCGTTTCTCAAACGGAGTAAACTGGCCTGCACTGCTTACCACTCTATTCGCTGGGTGTACTAGCTTGATTGGTAGATTTATTGATATCCTTGAGCCGATTTATAATATTTCATGGTTTACTGGGATAATCGTTTCAGTCGTCCTATATTTACTATTTATTTATTTGAACAACCTGTTACACGCCAGTAGAAAAGATAAGAATTTGGCAAATATAACAAAAGGGGGATGATGTTTTCATCCTCCTTTAAAATTAATATCTAGCTAATGGAACCTGAAACCAAGTTACCCTGATAAAAAACTGCCTTACGGTTTGAACGTCTAGCAACAACTTCGGCAGAACAACTTGCTTCTACTAAAATCATATTGGCTGCGTCCCCTTCTTTAGGCCATTGCATTCTGCCTTTACTGTCTAAAGGCGTTAATCCACCAGTAATAAATTTTAATGCTTGCGAGAGAGCAACTTCATTTGTCCAACGACACCGTTCAATTAGCCGGCCAAGCCTTTCAAGAACGTCCCCATTTCCAGTCGGCCACCACGAATCAAAAATATTATCGTTTCCAATGGCTACATTCACACCGTATTCTGATAGCAAGCTTACCGGAGGAATATTTCTGCCAATTGGGAGACTCGTAACAATTGAAATACCTGCATCTCTTAATAACTCGGCCATGTCTGCAGCTTCTTCTCTTGATACATCTCCAAGTCCAAAGGCATGACTGATTGCCACTCTCCCTTCCCAGCCTGCTTGCTTCGTTAAATAGGCAAGACGTTTCATTGTGAAAGTACCTAAGTGACCAGGATCATGTAAATGCAAATCAATATCGGCATTACCTTCAACTGCTAAATCCATTAACTGTACCAATGATGCTTCAATATTATTGTCGACCGTTGCTGGATCGACAGCTCCGACAATCCCTGCCCCATTTCTCAAAGCTTCCCTTACAAGCTGTACTGTTCCTGGACGGAGCAAGCCATGCTGGGCAAACGCAACAATTTCAGAGCTTATTTTATTGGAATAAGATTCTAGAGCGTGCTGAACTCCTTCTAAATTTTGCAATTTCACCTCAGGATATATATCAACATGCGTTCTGACATGAGTGGATCCGTATGATAGTAATACTTCAAGCAAGGCTTCAGCACGTTTTTGTGTGCTAGATGAGATAGAAGCTAGAATATTCTTTTCAATATCACAGCGTTCAATTACGCCTGATGCCGGGATACAAGCCCGCCAATTATCACCCATATAGGTTTTATCAAGGTGAACATGCTTTTCGATGAAAGAAGGAAGCAAAAGCATTCCTTTTGCATCTATTAGAGGTAACACAACTTCAAATGGCTCAGAAGGTTTTATTATTTTTGAAATTTTCCCATCCTCTATTAACAGATGACACATCTCAGTCATAGTTCCTACAACAATTCCATTTTCTTCATAGTACCCTGTTTCAATACGTGCATTCTTTAACCAATACTTGCTATTCATTTCTATTCATCCTTTCATTGTTAATCACCACGATAAAAGAGGTTACCCAAAATGGATATCCCTCTTTTTAAGCTGTGTCTTATTTAATTGACACATCATTTATTTCTAAATAGCCTGATGGACTAATAGAAAAACCTTTTACATCTTTTCCAACAGCCGCTAAATTTTCAATAACTCGAACAGGGATATATACTGCCTCTTTCATTTCTATTTCTTGTGACTGTGCATATAATTCTTTTCGTTTTTCTTGGTCTTTTTCACGGCGTGCAGCTTCTATTAAACTATCGACTTCTTTATTACTGTAAAAGAAGGTATTTCCCGCTCCTCCCTGTGAGCTTGTATGGAAAAGGTTATACTGAT
Organism: Neobacillus sp. C211; assembly: GCF_051842875.1. Lineage (NCBI taxonomy): Bacteria > Bacillati > Bacillota > Bacilli > Caryophanales > Bacillaceae > Neobacillus > Neobacillus sp. C211. Next base: position 63,360 of record NZ_JBPXRO010000022.1, on the reverse strand, counting down.
TATAATCAGCATCACCGGTAGCATTTCTCCAGCTAAGGATAAACATCTCAGAGTCACCCTTGTTTACTTGGTCAACAAACGTACCGTACTCCAACACCTCTATTTTTATTTTGACGCCGATTCCTTTTAACTGTGATTGCAGTACTTCTGCCATGTTCACTCTTTCTTTGCTATCCATCGTTTTAAGTGTAACTTCAAAACCATTTGGATAACCTGCTTCAGCTAGTAATCTCTTTGCTTCATTTAAGTTATATTTATACGATTCCATATCAGGATGGTAACCGAAAACCTTTGAGCCTAATAAGGAATTTGCCTTTTTCCCCACATTATTATAGACACCTTTAATAATGGAATCCATTTCAACCGCATGGGCGATGGCCTTTCGAACCCTTTCATCATTAAATGGCTTCTTTTGAACATTAAAGCCGATATACTCTGTTCCATATCCTTCACTACGGTAAACATCGATTGCTTGTGAAGCCTTTACTGTATCCATCATTGGTACAGAAAGGGGTTCAGCTATTTGAGCTTCACCTGTTTCTAGCATCGAGATTCTGGTTGTTTCCTCAGGTACAACCTTAAAGACGACTTTATCGACCTTCGCCTTATCTCCCCAATAACTATTGTTTTTTGTTAATACAATTTCTTGCCCAGGTGTCCATGATTTGAAAACAAATGGACCTGTCCCATTTGGTTCTTTAATAATGCTTTTCCCGTATTTCTCGATAGTTTTTGGACTAATAATCCCGCCTTCATGACTAGCCAAAATAGAGAGTAATGGAGCAAACGGCTCAGTTAAAATAAACTGAACGGTGTAGTCATCTATTATCTTTACTTCTTTTACCATTTTAAAAACAACAGCTCTGGGTGATGCCACCTTTGGATCTAACAGTCGATCAAATGTAGCTTTTACAGCATTGGCATTAAAAGCTGATCCATCGTGAAATTTAACATCTTCTCGTAATTTAAACTCCCATGTCGTATCATCTAGTTGCTCCCACTTTTCCGCCAGCAATGGTTGGATTTCAGCATTATTATCACGACCAACTAAACCCTCATAGATTTTGCGATGGGTCACACTTGCTGCATTGATTGTTGACATAAAATGCTGATCTAAGTTTTCAGCGTCCGACAATCGGGCAATCACTAATGTACCCCCGTCCTTAGATTCTGTGTTTTTACCATTGCTTTTTGTGCTGACATCTTTACTTGTCGAGCAGCCTGTAATGACAAACACGATCAACAATATCAGAAAAAATCTACCTAACCCCCACTTTTTCACCATGGAATCCACCCCCTGAATATTTTTATAATCTTTCCTTCCGTTTATCTAATTATAAAAAATATTCAGACAATTTTATTTCGAAAATTTTTACTTTATTTTTCAATATCTTTACTACTTTTGATAATTTCAGATAGAATCCACTATTTTGAAGGACGTAGGAAATAATTCTCTTTCTGTCAATTGCTGATAATCTCTTTCTAAATATCCTTTTCTCATTTTGTTAAAATATTGTTGTCCCTTGGTTTTCATTTCTTCTAAATCAAAATTAGGTATTTTTTGGTCCTTCATTACAACCCTTCCATTAATAATGGATAGTTTCACGTCTCTTCCTGTTCCGCTCACAATCATAGTTCGGATGGGATCGTCGAGAACTCCCAGATGATATCCACTTAAGTCAATTGCAATAATATCTGCTTTCGCTCCAACAGCTAAACGGCCGAGGTCATTTCTCCCTAGGAATGTAGCTGCCCCAAGTGTGGCCGCCCGGAAGAAATCGGCGTATGTTGAACCCTCTACTTCTTTTTCAATGAATCGGGAAAACATGCTGCCTGTTCGAATGTTTTGAAATATATCTGGAGGATAGGTATCTGTTCCTAGCGCTAAATTAATACCTGCCCGTTTATATTTAGCAAATGATTCTAATGCCGAAGCATGCCTGCCAATGATTAAAGGACAATGAATGACCGTTGTATTTGTTTCTTTCAGAAGTGCTATATCATCGCCTTTACCTGAATGTGCTTCACTATATCCAGCAATAAAGTGAGCATGCGGAATTCCTGTATTTGACCCTAAAAAACCAAGGTCATATAAATAGCGAATAGGAGTTACACCGTGCTTTTCAACAATGGTATGATATTCATAGGTTCCTTGTGCTGCATGAAGTTTAATTGGCACTCCTAATTTATCACTATAGTATTTTGTTTGTGTCAAACTTTCTGACGTTTGACACTCAATTCGTTCGGGTGCCAGCATCCCCTTAACTAATCCATCAAAAGCTCCGTCAAATTCTTCTACAAACCTTACAGCATCTTTTAATCCTGCTTTTCCTGCTTCATCATCCCAGTACAGTTGGATAGTACCATCAGGTTTTACGACCCTGATTCCAGATTGGTAGCTTGGCCCAAGATAGATTCTTAATCCCAAACTTCCAGCATGGTTTGCTGCAGCAGCAAGCTCCTCATACGTTTCTGCCCATTCTTTATAAAGTACCGATGTAATTGGCATCGCAGTAGTAACCCCATGGAGAATCAGTTGTGAATAGGCATAAAGGGATTTAAAATTTTCTTCTTTAGCTGTCATGACTTCATGGTGTCCGTTTTTTATATATTGTTCAGACCAAAGCAGGTTATTCTGTCTGTTTGTCCTTGCCTCTAAATGTAAAATATCGTGGTCAATATCACCTAATGCATTTAAATCGATAAACCCCGGACTAATGACGGAGTTCCCCATATCGATTACCTTATTCACTGTGCCAAGGTAATTTTTGCCGACAAAGATTATCTTATCATTTTCAAAAACAACTTCCGCGTTTTCAATTAAGACGTGGTCTTCTCCATCGTAACCAATAACGTACCTTCCCTTTAATTTGGTTTTCAATTCAATTAACTCCTTTCATTATTCAGAAGTAAGCTTATTTAGACTCCCATAAATATCATTATAAAAAAAATTACTATTTTATATATTCGAAATCATTACCCTTTTTTATAATATTTCTACTTCTTAGTGCTCAAATAAAATTACACTAGTAAAAAAAGTTTCGTCCAACTCATACGTGGACGAAACTTTTTTAAGTATCGTGTACACTTAGCTATTTCATCATTTTTCCCCTTGGTTTAATTTGCTTATTTCCTTAGTAATTCAAGAGATTGCTCCTTATGCAAATGATATAACGGGTTAGCTGGATCATTTGCAATTGCATTCTCTATTGCTTCAATTGCTTCTTGATGTTTACCAAGTGACCTAAGGCTATTTGCCTTATGAAATGAAAAATCGTAGCGATTTGGCTTTAGTGCCAGCAATTTATCCATTTCAATAACTGCTTCTTCGTGTCTGCCTAGTTCTCTTAAGTAATTTGATTTATGATAACGATAAAAAGTCTCAACAGGGTTTAATTCACAGGCTTTATCGTATTCCGATAGAGCTTCCTCTGGTTTCCTCATTGCTCTTAAACAGTTGGCTGTATAGAAATAGAAGTCTAGATCCATTGGGTCTTGTGATAATGCTTTGTTGTACTCCTCTAGCGCTTCCTCGTATCTCTTTAGTTCTTGTAAGAAATAGCCTTTGTAGTAAATCAAATCAAGGTTTTGATTATCATCTTCTAGACCTTTTTCTATTTCTGAGATGGCCTCTTCATACTTACCAACTCTGGCAAGTTTTTTTGCCTTTTTGATAGATTCACTTTTTACGATATATTCTTTATTCAAGATGTTTACAATCTTTTGGTGCCCCATTTCTTGAGCATGCTGCAGCGCTGACTTCCCGTCCCTATCTGGAAGATTTACATCTGCTCCTGCTTCCACGAGCTCTTGAATAATATCAGAATAAAGCCTGCCGCCATTACCTAATATCACAGACTCTAGTAGGGCGGACCAGCCTAAATTGTTCACATGATTTACCGGAACTCCAGCATCTAAGCAGACTTGGACCGTCTTTAAATAGCCTTTTTCACTAGAAGGTAACAACGCCGTACCCCCAAATCGATTAACACTGTTTAAATCTGCACCAAACTTAAGCATCATACTTAAAATTTCATGAAAACCGTTCGCACCAGAACATATAAATGGAGTTAATTGGGTAAAATCTCTCGTATTGACGTCACTTCCAGCCTCTAGTAACAATTTCACTACGACAATTTGGTTTTTTTGTACAGCCGCCATTAAGGCTGTCCGGCCTGACGCATCCTTATAATCAATTCTGGCTCCTTCATGAAAGAGCTTTTCTACAGCAACATAATCCCCCTGCTCACTTGCATGAATAAGTTCTCTGTCTATGGTATGACTTTCCAAGTTCATTCTCTCCTTTTGTAAATAATTCGCCATTTTCGTTACAATGAATATTAATTTTCCTTTTAAATGTGCTATGAACAAAACCAGTTAAGCCCGAATTATGAATTCTTTCAATAAACTCAAGATCACCTTATGGCATTCCTCAATTGTGATACATCATTGATCTGGAACGTCTGTACATGCAGCCCTTCCAAAAGGATAAATTTGTAAGGTGCAGTATATATAAAGCACCAACTTCTTTTCATTTCTGTGAAAGGAAAAATTCGTTTAACTCTTATTTTAGTTTGACAAGATATGACTATACATGTTTATTTTAGATAGATTGCATAAAAGCATCATCGTTTAAGCAAACCAAAAAAAATAGATATCATTTGTGCATGTTATACAATTAAATGTGTAGATTTTTTGACAAAGGAGTGATAATCTTGCTGACCGTTAAGGATTTATTTGAAATACAAGCGATTGATGGCTTAAAGATTGTTGCTGGGGAAAAAGGAATTGATAATGAAATCTCAATAGTCAATATCATCGAAAATCCCGAGGCATTTGACTGGCTTTCACCTAATGAACTCCTATTATCAACGGGTTATATTTTTAAAGATAACGAGGATTTGCAAATTAGAATACTTAACGAACTTTCAGCTATTAATTGTGCAGGACTAGTTGTTAAAATGAAACGATACTTTGAAAAACTCCCACAGAAAATGATTGATCATGCAAATGAATTGGGTTTTCCACTGATTGAGTTACCCTTTGAATATACCCTATCAAAGGTCATTTCTATTATTAATGAGAAAGCATCTGGCCGTTATGATTTATTAAATAGAAAGACCTTAGACATGCATAATTTATTTTTTCGAATTACACTTGAAGGCGGCGGGATTGAAAGGATTTCTTCCATGTTATCGGGATCTATTAATAATCCAATTATTTTCGTTGACCAGGATTGGAAGCTGCTTCACTATACAGAACACCTAAATAATAAGGTACCACTTTCATACTGCTTTACTCTGGTTAAAAATCGACCTATTTTCAATAAAGAGTTTATTAATTCTGTCCCTAAAGAAATAAGTGAAATGAAAAAGAGTATTCAACGCATTTATTACATAGAAGGAATGGAAATAAAATGCCGCATCCTTCCTGTCGCAGTTGCAAATAATATTTATGGATATATTGTTGTATGGCAGACTGTCCAAGATTTAACGGAGTTTGACTTACTTATTTTAGAGCAGGCGTCAACTAATATGGCACTGGAACGTATAAAAGCAAAGGACATCGAGGAGGTAAAATTAAAAATCAAACAGGATTTCTTTGATGATTTGCTGACTGGAAAAATAACATCCGTCGATACAATTCACTCCTATAGTGAAATGCATGGATTAAATCCAAGTTATAGTTACTACTGTATAGTCATAAATTTAGAATCGGAGGAAGATGACAGTTATGATGATATGGTAGCAAGGAAGGTTCGGTTGGAGAGCAAATCCAGAAAATGTGTGGACTTAGTCTATAATCTTTCGAACTATTCAAAAGCTGAGGTCACATGCTTTCATAGAAACAATCGTATAATTATAATGATTGGTCAAAATAAAAATAAACCTTCTCTATCGGTAAATGAGGTAAAACAATACGGAAATACAATTTACAATGCATTTGAAAAGGAAATAAATAACACAACCTTTTTAATTGGAATTGGCCGTCATTACGAAACCATTCATTCCCTTCATAAAAGCTTTTCTGAAGCAAATGAATCTATTCGACTCATGGAGAAATTTAATATCCGAGGGGGAGTATCTCATTATGAAGATCATTCCATCTATCACTTTTTAGACAGTAATATCAAAGACATAGAATTAGAAGAATTTTTCATGAAAAGCCTTGGAAAAATCTATGAGCATGACCATTTACATGGGACGAGTTATATCATTACGTTAGAGAACTATTTTATTAATAACCTTAATATTAGTGAAACAGCAAAAGCGATGTTTTTACACAGAAATACGCTTATTTATCGAATCGATAAAATCAAGGAAATCTTAAATACCGATTTAAAAAACTCGGAGGAATTGCTGCAAATCCAATTAGCTTTAAAGATATTTAGACTCTTAAATAAAAAACTTCCAATCAATTCTTAAATCAGATGGGTCCCGTTCTCTATGAAACCTCGGGACCCGTCTATTTTATGTAAAAAGAAATCGATAAGCCCTTAATGAGAAATAGGACCTAAGACTTAGAGAAGATTACATATGGGAGTGATATATAATAACCTATTATCTTGATAAACTATTAAAGCAGGATATTCTGAAAGATCCCAAGATAATAAGAGGTACATCAGTGAAAAAGCTAGGGCTGGGGCAATCCCAATGGCGAACAGTAACAGTTGCTGTTCGCCATTTTAAAATAATGGCGATCCGGAGTTACCATTTCGATCAATGCTCATCCCGCCGGTTGAGTGATTAGCTGTCGCAACCAGAATCGTATCCTCTCTATTGAAGGCGAACTGAACTGCATCTTTAAACGCGACTTCAAAGTCTTTAACCTCACTCATTGCCCCTACAATATCATTGTCATGCCCTGCCGCCTGGTTTTTTTACTATACAGAATCTTTACATTTTATTAACAGAATCTTAAGAAGATTGGTTTCCTTTATTTAATACAATAAAGTGGAGTTATAATTTGGAGGGAGTAGATGAGAGTGACGTTTAAGTATCTAAAGTATCCCCAATACGGTAGTTCAATATTGGTCAGAAAGGAAAGGTTATGAGGATCGCCATTTTCACTGATACCTTTGACCCGGATATCAATGGAGTTGCTCGGACGCTTAAATATTTCATTCACTACTTGGATAATAAAAACATCTCGTACAAAGTCTTTGCACCCTATTCTCTTTCAAACGAATATGTTTCTTCAAACGTCCGCCGCATTAAAAGTCTCTCTTTTTTCTTATATCCTGAGTGTCGCCTGGCTTTTCCCAATCTTTCTCGTATTAAATCAGAATTAGAAGAATTCTCCCCGGATATCATCCATGTCGCTACACCATTTAACATGGGACTTTGTGGTGTCTATCTTGCAAAAAAACTAACTATTCCACTTGTCGGCTCCTATCATACTGATTTTGACCATTATTTGAAATTTTATGATCTTAGATTTTTTTCAAAAATCCTTTGGAAATATATGAATTGGTTCCATAAACCCTTTAAAAAATTATTTGTCCCTTCTAATGAAACGTTAACTCAACTCAAATGTCAGGGATTTGTTAATTTAGAAGTTTGGCCCGGTGGAGTTGACTGTCAGCTTTTTCACCCTTATTACGAAAAACAAGCTATTCGTGAGCAATGGGGGATTTCAAAAAAGTACCTCTTAACCTATGTAGGCAGGTTAGCCCCAGAAAAAGATGTACAGACACTCCTAGCCGTAGCAAAAGCACTGCCAGCTGAGATCAATGAGGAAGTTCAATGGTTTGTTATCGGAGACGGTCCCCAAAGGGAAGAACTTCAAATAGAAGCGCCGACGAACATGACATTAACAGGATACTTAACTGGAGAACAATTAGCGGAAATCTACTCCGCATCAGACTTATTCGTTTTTCCCTCTCCTACTGAAACGTTTGGAAATGTTGTGATTGAAGCACTTGCAAGTGGTACACCCGCAATTACCGCCAATTCCGGAGGCGTAAAAAATATTATTAAGGCAGGAGTAACAGGTTATTTGTGTGAAACCGGCAATGTAATGGAGTTTACGAACGCCATCTTGAAGTTATTAGAAAATGATAGCCTGAGAAAGCAATTGGGGATAGAAGGGAGAAATTATGCCCTAACACAAAGCTGGGATAAAATCTTTTCCAATTTACTTTGGCATTATCGAGCCGTTATCGATGAACCAAAGATACAAAAATATGCCTGATTTGTTGTACATTTTTTTCCCAATATATTAATAAAGTAGAGGAGTGATAGAGTGGATACTTTTTCGCATATTGTTATAGGGTTTGGCATTGGTGCTCTTTCTCAAATCGACCCTGCCGTATCATCTAATCAGACCCTATCACAGGCGGTCATGTTAGGGGTGGTAATAGGTTCAAATGCCCCTGATTTTGATATCATTTACAGATTAAAAGGAAAAGGTAGCTATTTCAGGAATCACAGAGGCCTGTCACATTCCCTGCCAGCTCTTCCTTTATGGGGATTACTGGTTTCAGGCTTACTTTACCCACTCTTCCCCGTTTCAGAATTTCTTCCTCTCTTTTTATGGACGTTCTTAGCAGTGATTCTTCATGTCCTTTTTGATTTATTCAATGTCCATGGAACGCAAATCCTGCTGCCTTTTTCCCAAAAATGGATTGCCTTTGACGCTATCCCATTATTGGACCCTTACATTTTAACAATCCATTTTCTAGGGTTTGGATTACTCTTTTTCTACCAGGCAGGGATTATCTTCTTAATCATTTATGTATTCATATTTTTATACCTGGCTGTTCGAACACTGTCAGCATTATTAACCAAAAGGCACCTACAGCAACATTTTATTAGAGCTGACCGTATAAAACTAATCCCGCGCATCACCCTATTTAAATGGGATATTTTTATCGAGACGAGGGAGGACTTTTTATTTGGAGTTTATTCAGATAATACACTCGACATAGAACATACTCTTTCCAAAAATATTGACTTTCCAGTATTGGTTTCTGAGAGTACAAATGACGAGTCCGTGTCAGACTTTCTTGCCAGTACATCGTTCGCTTATCCTTTTGTTGCTGTTAGAAAAAACGGCTACTTTGTTTATTGGAAGGACCTTCGTTTTCGTACCAAAAAATTCTTCCCGTCCCTTGCCATCATGTTTATTTCCTCTGATTTCAAAAGAAAGAATAGCTATATAGGCAAGGTAAGCTCTTTAAAACAATACAAAAAAGTGCTTCGCAGCTTAACGAATTCCTCTTCATCAATCAAATAAAAGTTTATAAAAAATGACCCTGGTTCAAATACCGAGGTCTTCCTTTAATATTGGGGGACGCATTTATTTCTTAGCTGCATCTTACCTGAACGATTCGGAGGTCAACGAAACAAATGTTTGCATAAAATAAGGAATCCCTCCGTGAAGGGATTCCTAGCTAACTACATTACTTCCTTCTCTTTCCTAATGGTAGGAGATGCAACGGTGATCCCCGTTGTTTCTTCAAAATTAAATAGGCTAGTTGGGATATCGGTAAAACGCTCTAATTCATTGTACGCAGGAATACCGTGATAAGACATATCTAAGCCCTCGTCTTCTTCCCGTTCTGTTGCTCGGAAACCAACTGTCATTGTGCATACCTTCGCAATAAAAGTTCCAGCAATTAGCCCCCAGACAATGACTACCACTGCACCCAGTAATTGCACCTTTAAAAGCGAGAATTCACCAGTCGTTAAAAAGCCTTGGGACCGATCAAGCAATCCAACAGCAATCGTTCCAAACACTCCGCCGAATCCATGAACAGCCACAGCGCCTACAGGATCATCCACCTTTAAATAATCGACTAACAGAGTAGCATAAATAACAAGCAAACCACTTAAAGCTCCAATCAGAATTGCACTCCATTCAGAGACATAGGCACATCCGGCCGTTATGGCTACCAAACCAGCTAATACACCATTTATCGTCATACTTGGATCGGCTTTTCCGAACTTTCGCATCGTCAAAAAGAGTGCTGCTGACCCGCCGCTTGCTCCAGCTAACATTGTATTAATAGCAATAGGCGCTAGCGCTGAGCTAGAGGCATCTAATGTACTTCCTGCATTAAAAGCAAACCATCCGAACCACAAAATAAAGGCTCCCGCTGAAGCTAACGGGATATTACTTGGGGCAAACACATTAACGCTGCCATCCGAATTAAACCTTCCTTTTCTCGGTCCCAATAGCTTTGCCATAGCCAAAGCAGTAAATCCACCGAGTGCATGAATTGCTGCTGAACCCGCAAAATCCTTCATTCCTAACTTTGCTAGCCATCCGTCGCTGTTCCAAATCCAATGTCCAGAAAGTGGATAGATAATCATACAAATGAGCGCAGCAGTGACTACATAGGCTTTAAAATTCATCCGTTCTGCTACTGCACCTGAAATAATCGAGACACATGCCACAGCAAACCCCATTTGAAAAAGAACAAAAGCAACACTTGGCAATTCAAGAGAAAGTACAATTTTCTCTGGACTTCCAAGAAGACTGGTCCCAATGAACCCGAAGGCATCTTTTCCAAACATTACCCCAAATCCGATAATCCAAAACGCCAAAGCTCCAATCGTTAAGTCCACAAAGATTTTCATCGTAACATTAACCGCATTTTTCGTCCGGACAAATCCAGCTTCCAGTAAACTAAATCCACCTTCCATAAACAAAACCATGGCTGCTGCAAGGACGACCCACACGGTATTTATATACATTAATTCCATAAGATCACCCCTTATCATTCACTAGATCATCAATATCATAGTCAATTGTCCCGGTCCGAATATTATAAGCTTCTAGAATTGGATAAATATATATTTTACCGTCCCCATCTTCACCGGTCTGGGCAGAATGAACGATGGTCTGGATTGTAGACTCTACCAAATAGTCCGAAAGAACAATTTCCATTTTTACTTTTGGATGGAGTGTCACTTGATAATTTTTTCCACGATACACACCTTGCGTATCTTTTTGTTTCCCTCTTCCAACCACCTGTGAAACAGTAAAACCCGTAATTCCTAATTTTTTCAAACCCTTAATTGTATCTGTGAGCCTCTCCGGTCGAATGATTGCCTCAATCTTTTTCAAAGAATCAGCTCCTTATGTTATATTTCCTAACATCAATATGTTAAAATATATAACAGGTTAGTATTCTTCGTCAATATTAATTTATGGAAATCGGAAAATTCTAAAAAGATACAGGTTTATAAAAAAAAGAAGGAGGCGGTTACATTACCGGCATCCTTCTTTTTTCTATACTAATAATTTTTAATTTGTCTGAGGAATAGTACGTTTTTTATTTCAATGTCCCCTTAGAAACCGTTAATTCCCTTATTTTAACAATCCAATCCTTGAAACTCCCATATTCACTTGAATCGAAGCCGAAGTACGACTTTATGAATTGGATGGTTTCGCTTTCTTGATCATGAAAAACTCCATCTGAATAGATGAGTTGAAGGAGTTCGGTTACGACGATGTTTTTTGAGCGTTCATTCTTAAATACTTTAAGGATTTCCCCAATTTCAAGACCCTTTATTTTATAATCCTCAAGTCCCATTTCCTTTTGGCACCTGATAAGTACGGAATTCTCAAATATAGATATTTTTCCATCAATTTTGGCAATCAGAGCAGCAAGTTCAAGAAACGCCTTCCTCTCCTCTGGCTGAAGTTCTGCTAGGAACATTCCTTCACATCTCCTTTAAGGGTTTGTTCTAAGTATACGAAAAAAGTAGGAGAAAGTTTCAAATTGTTGTTTCTCCATTGAATAATTACATCCACACTACATATACTACTCTTTGTGTTTAGGAGGTGAAGATCATGCCAAATCAGCAAAACAACCAGCAAAAAGGGAAATCCAATCCTAATCAACAAGGTTCAGGGTCACAGTATCACAAAGAGCATGCGAGCAATGTTCCAGATTACGGAGCAAACACGGTCGACCCCAATGCATTTACTAATACCACTGAAAACAATGAACAGTAATTATGAATTTTTTAGACGCCCTATTGTGGCGTTTTTCTTTTTTACCCTCTATTAACACACTATTTCAAGACTCAAGAATATCCTTAATATTTTTTAAATCTTTCATGTTTGCTCGCCTCATCATTGGAGCCATAAACGGTGCAAACACTTTTGAAAAACCGCTCGGATTTCCATTGTTCCTTAAGGTCATTCTTGTTTGATTGTCTTCTAAGGCTTCCCAAGTATAAATCGTCTCCATCGGAAAAGGCCCCTGTGCTGTTTTCATAACTAACTTTTTTTCGGGAATAAATTCTGTAACCTCATAGATATAGGCTAGCTCTCTACCAAGAAATTGTGCTTTAAAAGCTACTCTTGAACCCAATGTTAATGGTTTTTCGGTTTGCCATTCGGCTGATTGAATATTTACATACCATTCAGGGGCGTTGTCTGGATTGGCTGCATATTTTGAAACTTGTCCAACTGGGCGTTCGATAATTATTTCTGTAAAGACATCAACCACATGTTTGACCTCCGTAACCTTCAACTTTTAAGATCTATTTTTTTCTACATAATTTTTAAGCAACGTGCCAAGCAAATATTCCACGCCTCGGTAGGGGACGCTAATTCTCCTCCTGTTTACATTTAGTTAAATATTACCACAATCATTCTCCCTTTAGTCGTGCCCATTTTAAATAGGTTCAATTACGCAAGATTTTGTTCAACTTAATCTTAGAGGATGGCAGTTGGTACTACTTAAGTGTTATAGTTAGATAATACAGTTAATTTCAATTCGGCTCCCCATTTGGATTTTACGTTTCAAAAGTTTAATATCGAATGAATATGGCCTACTTTTCAACAAGGTAAAGTAGAGAATCGACAAGAGGTGTAATCATGAAACAAGAAGTTGGATTTGTTCAAAGAGAAGTTTTAAAGGAAAAGCCTGATTTTGCTTCACTTGGTTTTGGTAAGTATTTTAGCGATTATATGTTTGTTATGGATTATCAACATGAAATCGGATGGTATGACCCGAGAATTACTCCCTACGAGCCATTAACGCTCGATCCTTCTGCGATGGTTTTTCACTATGGACAAGCAATCTTTGAGGGAATGAAGGCCTATAAGACAGCAGATGGAACGATCCAGCTCTTCCGCCCTGAAAAAAACATGAGGCGATTGAATGATTCATGCGAAAGACTGTGCATTCCCCAAATTGACGAGGATTTCTTATTAAATGCCATTAAACAATTGATTTTAACAGAAAAGGATTGGATTCCTGATGGAGAAGGGACTTCTCTATACATTCGTCCGTTTATTTTCTCAACCGAGCCTTATCTTGGTGTTCGTCCTGCGAAACAATATAAATTGCTAGTCATTCTCTCTCCATCGGGAGCATATTATGGTGACCAATTAAGTCCTGTGAGGATTTATGTGGAAGAACAGTATGTTCGGGCAGTTATTGGCGGAGTGGGCCATGTGAAGACTGCTGGAAATTATGCGGCTAGTCTGAAAGCACAGGAAAAAGCTGATGAAAATGGTTTTGCTCAAATTCTCTGGCTTGATGCAAAAGAGAAGAAATATGTCGAAGAAGTTGGCAGCATGAATATCTTCTTCAAGATCAATGGTAAAGTGGTAACACCAAGATTAAACGGAAGCATTTTACCAGGTGTTACCCGTGATTCGGTTATTGAATTACTAAAATATTGGAATATTCCTGTACGCGAAGAGCAAATTTCAATTGAAGAGGTTTTTGCAGCACATGCGCGCGGCGAGCTTGAAGAAGTTTTTGGTGCAGGAACAGCTGCTGTTATTTCCCCTGTTGGCGAATTAACTTGGAATGACCAAGCGATTACAATAAATGACGGTCAAATCGGCGAACTTTCTCAGCGCCTCTATGATGAAATGACCGGAATCCAACTTGGAAAAAAAGAAGATCCATTTAACTGGACAGTGAAAGTTGCCCAAGTGGAAGTTTAAAAATAAGGCGGACAGTGCCATTCACTGTTCGCTTATTTTTTGGGGCTATGTTAAAGCTCATTGTTGATTTTGGCACATGTTGATTGGAGCGGAAGGCGCGAAGACTCCTGCGGGAGGACGGGGCAGGGGAGACCCCGCAGGCGCTTAAGCGCCGAGGAGGCTCCCCGGACCGCCCGCGGAAAGCGAAGCGCCTGGAGCGGAAATCAACAGACCAGTTTAACTGAGCCTTTTTTTTTAAAAAGTGAAATTTCCCTCTCTAATGTGTTGAAAAATATCTTTGTTACACAAAATACTTAGGAGAGGAGACATGAAATGGAATTTTTTCTACTTACACTTTTATTGCTCGCTGTTATCGGCTTGTCTAGTTTCATCCATCATTTTATGCCATACATACCAGTGCCGCTGGTTCAAATTGCACTAGGGGTTTTACTTGCGGCACTTCCAATAGGAATTCATATCCCAATGGAGCCGGAATTGTTCTTCGTTTTATTTATCGCTCCCCTGCTTTTTCATGATGGAAAAAATGTTTCACGGCACGCATTATGGAAATTACGAAAACCAATCCTATTGCTAGCTCTTGGGCTTGTGTTTGTTACCGTATTCGCAATTGGATACTTAATCTATTGGCTCATCCCGTCGATACCATTGCCTGCTGCTTTTGCGTTAGCGGCCATCCTTTCTCCTACTGATGTTGTTGCCGTGAGTGCCATTTCAAGCAGGGTAAAGATACCGCAAACAATTATGCATGTCCTTGAAGGGGAAGGGCTCATGAATGATGCCTCCGGTTTAGTAGCGTTTAAATTTGCAGTAGCCGCCACTGTGACGGGTGTTTTTTCATTGGCTGAGGCAAGCTGGAGCTTTTTAATTATTTCCATTGGAGGTTTAGTAGGTGGTGCCATTCTTGCCGTCCTTATTATCCAATTGAAAATCTTTATTCGACGGCTGGGGATGGAGGATGTAACGATTCACATGCTCATCCAACTCCTCACTCCTTTTGTGATTTTTTACCTGGTTGAGCATTTCCATCTCTCTGGCATTTTATCTGTCGTAGCAGCAGGCATTGTTCATACCATCTATCGCGATCGTGACCAATCCCCTGCAATGCAATTGCAAGTGGTTTCTCAAAGTACCTGGACCGTACTTATCTATATTCTGAACGGATTGGTATTTGTGCTGCTGGGCTTACAAATACCAAGTGTCATTAGTGAAATTTTTCAAGACCCATTGTTTAATAATTGGGAAGTGAGTAAGTATATTTTCATCATTTCTGCTTCACTTTTCGTCCTTCGCTTCTTGTGGATCGGGGCTGCCTGGCATTGGGGCTGGCTGAAAAAGCAAATCCAAATGCCTTCGATGAGAGCGATTGGCATCATTACGATTTCAGGTGTACGAGGGGCTGTGACACTAGCCGGTGCATTTACAATTCCCTATGTACTGGCGGATGGAAGTCCCTTTCCTCAGCGCTCGTTATTCATCTTTATTGCTGCTGGGGTAATACTTGTAACACTAGTAGCAGCGAGCACTTTCTTGCCGATTCTCGCCAAGCCGGATAAAAGAAATACGGATAAACTTAAGGAGGAAATGGAACAGGTTGCTATGCTCCGGACAATTGACTCCGCGATTCGTTCGATTCGGGAATTGATGAATGATGAAAATCGTGGAGCAGCTGTCTCCGTTATTTCAGCATACACTCAAATTCGGAATCGCCTTACTAATGTAAGTGATGAAAACTCCGAGCGACTGAAATTAGTAGAAAATGAAATTCGGATGAAGGCCCTTGATGCCGAAGCCAACTACATCGAAAAATTGAAAAAAGAGGGACAAATTGACCGTGAAATGACTTATATGTCTGAAGAACATATCCATCGGATGAGGCTCGCGGTTACAAACCGAATCCACTACCGTAGATTATTTATTTGGACCTTGGTTAAAAGAAGTTTGTATCAGGTTGTTCATCTTTTTCTGCCAAATAACAAAGAACGGCTTATACATCGCCAAGCACAAATAAAAAAGATCATCCGACTAAAAGTAAACATGGCGAAAGCAGCTATTCAGTATTTGAAGAATCAAATGACTTCTGAAAATGCCAATATTTATTTAGTCATTATCGGAGAATATAGCGAATTAATCATGAAATTAAAACTAGCCAAAAAAGGCGCAGATTCTACTCACTACACACAATTACAAAGAGAATTACGAGTGAAAGCCTTTCAAGCAGAACGTGATGAAATACAGAACTTGTACGAAGAGGGTGAAATCACTATCGATGTCACACGGAAAATTCGTAAGCAGATCAATATACGGGAAGCTTATTGGATGGAAGAAAGTAGTTTGCATTCTCATTAACGGAACATCAAGTTGATAACAAAGGCAGCAGGAACTATATCCCTGCCGCCTCTTTATCTTAATATAAATACCTTAGCAAAGTCGATATCATATATTCTAGTGCTTTTCGGTATTGGTATTACAATTGGGAATATTTATTTATTGTTTTTTACGCTTTTCCGCCTGACAGATGTCCCCCGTATCTAGGAAGAATCATATCCTTCGTATAAACATCCACTTGATGAAGTGTTTCAACGATTGTCGGCATATCCAATGCCTTTACAAGTTTAATAATTGCTTGAACACCCGCCTCTGCATGTGCTTCTCTTTCTTCGGGTGTTTTTAATAGCGGTGTAGCCATATGATCAGATGGTTCATCAAAGTAAGAACCAACCGCGCCGGATTGATAAGCGTATTTTCCCAATGTATTACCAGGATTTTTACCCATCCCGGCTAACATATGTTGAACATCATACGTAACAGAATGGGATACAGGTACATTCAATGGAACATCTTCTATTCTGCCTAAAACTTTATAAGCACCGATGGTCATATCATGAAATGCATTCATCAGATTGAAATTAGTTGCCTCTGCTGCTTTTAATACATCCATATACAAAGCAGGCACTTTTGTTTCGTCAAAGAAATCGCGAACCATGCCGCTAACTGTCAAATATGCTGGACCATGACTGGTGATATAAATTTGTCGTCTAAAGCCTTGATTTAGTAATGACTTTGCAATCTTATCTAAATAAGCCATGCCGTCTTTTATGCTCATTTGAATCGTTCCCCGACCAACGATTGTTCCGCCTGGGAAAAAATAAGGTAAGTTATGCAAAACAAGTCCATCTGATGCCTCAGCCATTTTTAAAGCAATTGCTTCCGCCAAAACAGTTTCAGAATCGAGCGGTAGAGCTCCATGAGTTTCCGTTACTCCAACTGGAACAAAAATAATATCATTTCGATCTAAATATTCTTCAACTTCCCCATTTGTCATTTTTGATAGGAATCTAGTACGCATATGAACCTCTCCTATTATTCTATTTAATAACGATTCACTATAAAGAGCTCTCCTTATTACGACGCTCTTCTTTCTTTTAATACTGCATACATTTCATTTGTGCTCTTTGCATTTAGGTTAAAGATTAACCCTACACCGATTAGTATGAGAATAAATGCCACAACTGGCATACCTGTGTACATTTTTAATATACCTTCTGCAACTTCTTGTGACTGTGATTTTGCACCAGATACAAATCCAACCCAACCTAAAGAGTAACTTCCCACTGCTGCTCCTAATCCCATTCCTACTTTACGAGCGAAAGAATAGAGGGAGTAAAGGGTTCCTTCGATTTTCTTTCCAGTTTTGTATTCTGTATAATCGATACAGTCTGTAACCAATGCCCAAACAAGCATAACGAACACGGATGAACCGATTGTTGCGATATTGTATAATGCTGCAAATACATATACATTTTCAAACGTAACAAAAGTCATTAAAGCGGATGCAACTAAACTGAATGCTGAAGAAGCAAGAATCAAGTTGCGTTTATTGAATTTTGCTACGAGTTTTGGAATGACAACGAATAACGCAAGTATAATTCCCATGCTAATGAAAGAGTTGATAGCAAATGCACTAGGCATGTTATAATACTCAGCAAATACATAAGCAGCTAACGTAGCAACACCAGAAATAATTAAGGTAGAACCGAGAGTTGCAACCATCATACCGATTAATGGTCTGTTGGAAAATGCTACTTTAAATGCATCCTTGAAATCGTAATCAGGCTTAGCTCCAGCAGACTTTTCGTCACGGATACGTTCAGTTGTTAATTTTACAAGCCCTGTATAAGAAAATAATGATAAAATACTGAATACAATAGCGATATAGAAGAATGCTTCTGGTACGATATTTCCAGCTTTATCATAGATGAACATTGGAACAAAGGATAAGAAACCAACTCCTACAATCATGCCACCGATCGAACGGGCACGAGATAATTTTGTACGTTCAACAGGATCATTTGTAATAACAGATGCTAATGAACCATATGGAATGGCATCAGCAGTATAAGCAACACAGAAGAATAGGTAAGCAGCTACTACCCAAATGTGAGTAGCGGTAGATTCCCAATTTGATATGTTAGCAAAAGCTATTAAACTTGATGCCGCTAGTAACCATTTAGAAAAGCTGATCCAAGGCAAGAACTTATCTCCGCTTTTTCCTATTCTAAAACGGTCAGTAATTGTCCCCATAATTCCAGTGACAAGGGCATCGAATATTTTTCCGACTAAAAACATTGTCCCCATAAAGTAAGGGCTTACACCTAATACATAGGTACAAAAGACAATAAAGAAAGAACCAATATATAAGTTAACGAAACTTCCTCCAACATCCCCCAGCG
This sequence comes from Neobacillus sp. C211, assembly GCF_051842875.1. Lineage (NCBI taxonomy): Bacteria > Bacillati > Bacillota > Bacilli > Caryophanales > Bacillaceae > Neobacillus > Neobacillus sp. C211. The sequence continues at coordinate 44,710 of NZ_JBPXRO010000022.1, read as the reverse complement.
CATATCCAACTTGATCTCTTACTCCGAACTTTTTCATGTGTAACCCTCCCCTGAATTTTTTCTCTTTTTGTAAACGCTTTATCTAGTACGTGATTAGTATACATCGAATCGCAATTACACATTTGCACTATAATTGCATGTTTTTATAGTATAATTGCATGAAATTTTAAACAAATAAGGGGATAAAATAATGCAGCTAGAATAAGACGGGCAAAATAAATAGGCACATGATTTCCCATGTACCACTAAAAAGATCACATAATTCTCTTCATTTATTGAGGTTTCTTCCTCTTCTTTTTAAACTCTACAGGAGTTACTTCTTCTATCTCTTTGAAAAATTTAGAAAAATACTGAGGGTTGCTGAACCCCACCATATATGCAATTTCAGTCATCGAAAGATTTGAAAATAGGATCAGCTCTTTTGCTTCTCTTATTCTTCTCAGATTTCGATAATTACTGATAGTGATTCCTTTTTCTTTCTTAAAGGTACGCATTAAATGTGAAGGATGAACATGTAATTTCTCCGCCATTTCCTCCATGGAAATGTCCTCCGAAAAGTTCATCTCTATATAGTTCTCTGCTTTCTCTACAATGGTTAAGTTGTCACTGTTCGATTTTCGGATGGCAGGGTCGGAATACTCTGTTACCATATTTAAATGTATTTTTTCTAGTTCAGAAAAGGTTTCGGCATGCTCGATCATAATTGCATACTTTTCTGATATAAAGTGGCTTTGCCAGGGACTTAATCCGCCCTTTTCAGCCGCATAGCTATAAAGGGTATTGTGTGATAATAAAATATTTTTATAGGATCGGACTTTATCATTTGGGACTCTGTTAAGGATCTTTAATTGATCATCTTTAAAATGCAGAGACGCGTCTCCTTGATATTCGGCTACCAAATCTCGATCAGCATGTTGAATTCCGGAGAGTAATTTTTCCCTTAGCTTATGGAGAGTTTCAATATATTCAGGCGTAAGCCCATTTCGATTTATGTGCGAATTTGGAGTATCTGCTTGCGGTTGTTCCTTCATTTAAAGTCCCTGCCTTATGCATTCTGTCTTAAGTCCTATTATATTATCTTTTGGGACATATTGCATTTGATTCTAGAGGCCGCAAATCCATTAACACGATAAATCCCTTTCTGTAACCGACTGAACCATCGCTTTTTGGCATTTTGTGAAAATTGGACATAGTTTATTTTCTCCAGTACATCCTAAAAAGAAGAACCTTGTGGACGGAGGATGAAAAACTTGAACATCGATGATATCATCATTGCACGGGATAAAATGAAGGGAATTGTCCATATGACACCCCTTGATTATTCCAAAACATTTAGTCAGCTCGCTCATAATGAAGTCTATTTAAAGCTTGAGAACCTTCAAAAAACAGGCTCCTTTAAAGTAAGGGGCTCTTACAATAAGCTTAATTCACTATCAAAGGAAGAACTAACAAAGGGAGTAATCGCTGCTTCTGCTGGAAACCATGCTCAAGGAGTAGCGTATTCAAGTCAAATGCTTGGCGTACCATGCAAAATTGTGATGCCTAAAGGCGCACCACTTAGTAAAATTCTAGCCACAAAACAATATGGCGCTGAAGTAATTTTAGAGGGTGCCACATTCGATGATGCTCTCTCCTATGCATTAAAACTGAAAGAGCAACTCGATGCGACCTTTATTCATGCTTTTGACGATGAGGCTATCATGACAGGACAAGGTACGGTCGGGTTAGAAATCCTCGACCAGCTTCCAGATGTGGAAGCGGTTATTTGCCCAATTGGCGGCGGTGGACTCATTGCTGGAGTTTCTATGGCAGTAAAGGAAAAAAATCCTCATATATCTGTTTACGGTGTTCAAGCCCTTGCCTGCCCAAGTATGAAGCAGTCCTTGTTTGAAAATAAACCTGTAATGGTTGACTCCACACCCACAATGGCTGATGGGATCGCGGTTAAAAAACCAGGGTTGAGGCCCTTTGAAATCGTTCAAAAATACGTGGATGATGTTTTTTGTGTCGATGAAATGGAAATTGCCAGGACCATGCTAATGGTTTTGGAGAGGAATAAGCTTTTAGTTGAGGGGTCGGGCGCCGTCTCACTTGCTTCCTTACTTTATGAAAAATTGAATATTAAGGAGAAAAAAGTGGTTGCTGTATTAAGCGGCGGAAATGTAGATATGAATTTTATTTCAAGAATTATCGAACGCGGTTTAGTTGAATCTGGAAGGTATGCTAATTTTACGATTACTTTAAAAGATAAACCTGGTGAACTTCAACGAGTATTGAGTTCAATAACCGATTTAGACGCCAACGTTCAATCTGTTAATCTCCATCGGATTGGCAAAGATATTTATCCTGGCTTTGCCCAAATTGAGATTTCAGTCGAGACAAAGAATCACGATCATATTGAACAGCTGCATAAAGTTCTTACCGAGAAAAACTATCATGTGGAAATGGGGAATTACTAGGAGCTAGGCTTTATACCTAGCCCTTTTCATTCTTAGACACTATAATAACTTCTTAACAAATTCAGATTTTAAACTCATCGCGCCAAAACCATCAATTTTACAATCAATATTGTGGTCGCCATCCACTAAACGGATGTTTTTAACCTTTGTACCTGCTTTTAAAACAGATGAACTTCCTTTTACTTTTAGGTCTTTGATGACTGTAATAGAGTCCCCATCGGTTAAAATATTTCCATTTGAATCTTTAACAATATTTTGGTCTTCATTTTCTGTATCTGATTCTACATTCCATTCATGAGCACATTCCGGGCAAACAAAAAGACTTCCATCCTCGTACGTGTATTCGGAATGACATTTTGGGCAATTTGGCAAATTAGACATATGTTCATTTCCTCCATTCATCCCTGTTATTCTAATACATACGTGTGTTTCTAGTCTAGGGGGTTAAAATTGGTTTTAAAACACTTTCAAAAAAAGAGTGCCTGACACCAATTCGGGGATTACCGAATTGGTGTCAGGCACCATTTATTTTTTCTATTCTAAATTGCTATGTCGGCCGAAAGCTAGGGTGTGGTCCACTTCGTTCAGCTGGCTGAAAAGCAGGCATAAGGTATCAAATAGAATATGAGCGCATTGATCGAATAAAGATCCAAGCGGTTGGATCGTTTTCAACTCATTCTCGCGGCGATATTTTGTCGCTGCGGGTACATGAAGAATCTGCGTTGCCGCCATAGCTAATGGAGACTCTGGATTTGTAGTTACAGCTATTACCGAACAACCAAGTGAATGCGTTTTTTCAGCCGTCCAAACCACATTTTTCGTTGTACCTGAACCCGAAATCGCGACTAAAAGGTCACCTTCATCAATGGACGGAGTGATCGTTTCCCCTACAACAAAGACCGTTGCTCCCAAATGCATTAAGCGCATCGCAAATGATTTTGCCATTAACCCGGAACGTCCTTCTCCAATGACAAAAATCCGCTTGGCTTTTTGCAATTGAACCGCTAATTCTTGAAGCTGCTCCTCTTCGACTTGACTGAGGACCGTTTCCACTTCTTTTAATATAGTAGGAATGACTAACATGTTCTATTTCCCTCCGTTTGTAAAATAAGTTGTTTAAATTGTGCCGCTGCCGCTGACGGATTATCCGCTTTCGTAATAGCAGAGCCAATAATCACAACGGCTGGGTTTAAAGACCCTACGAGGTCTTCGATCGAATCTAGGGTAATCCCACCAGCTGCCGCTACCTGAAATCCTGAAAAATCACTTGGCTTTGTTCCATGATTTTGACTGCCTAATTCCTCTTGTTGGTCCTTACTTACGTGCTCGCAAAATATGGCGTCCTTATATTTCCTTAAGTCTCTTTTTTGTTGATCAGACGTATTTAACAGATCAATCATGACCTTTTTTTGATAACGATGGGCTACTTCCATGCAGGTATCAATTGTTACAAGGGGAGAAACTCCCATGACGGTAGCAATATCAGCCCCAGCATCAAAACACAGTTCAAATTCATAACGGGCATTATCAATCGTTTTTATATCAGCTACTATTTGTTTATTTGGAAATGCTTGTTTCATCTCTTTTATGCTAGCCACACCGAATTCTTTTATTAGAGAAGTACCCACCTCAATCCAATCAATGGAATCCTCTACTCTCCTTGTTAACTCGATAGCTTCAGCTATTTCCATCCGATCCAAAGCAAGTTGTATTTTCATAATCAAACTCCTTTACATGGGGTTTAGATAAATCGGTTTACTAAATCGGTTTATGAATTGATTATACTTCATTTGTAAGCGTTTTTCAATGAACAATGTGTGCCCGAACCAGTTTTGGTGTCAGGCACTAATGAATCGTTTCTACACCAACTTGCTTGGAAAAACAAACACTCCCGGAGAAGTGTTTTCTTTATTAATCTGTTCAAATAACAGCTCTGCAGCCTTGTGTCCCATTTCTGATGCCGGCTGACTAATGAAGGAAATGGGGTCCTCTAGTAAATGAGCAAATGGAATATTATCAAATACTATCAACTCAAGCTCTTTCCCTAGCTTTATTCCCTTTTCCTTAATAAATTCTGTAACCGCGAGAAAAACACGATCATTTGCTGCAAATATTGCTGTTGGTTTAACCTCTAATGAAAAAAGCTTTTCTAATTTGCTTTTCATTTCCGAGATACTTGATTCGATAATGAAATCTGAATTTACCTCTAATCCCGCATCTGTTACGGCCTTTTTATATCCAGCCAATCGATCGATACGAGTACTAACCGATAGCGGCTGCACCACAAAGGCAATATTCTTGTGACCCTTCGCTATGAAATGCTGCAAGGCCTTGTAAGTGGAATCGGTATTATCCGTAATTACTGAAAACACATCAAGATTCTCGACTCTTCTATCTACAAACACTACAGGATAGCCTTGACGCACCATGGTTTTATATAAATCATTATTTTGTCCAGTAGGAAAAATGATCAGACCATCTACCTGCTTTGCTCTCAACATTTCAATATATTTCTTCTCTTTTTCGGGATCATCATCTGCGTTACAGACGATGGCATGCAAATCATGTTGATGACAAAAATCCTCAATGGCACGGCTGATTTCAGTTGAAAAAAAATGCGTAATATTTGCAACAATGATTCCAACCATAGAGGTCCGCTTTTGCTTTAGACTTCTTGCGATAAAATTGGGCTGGTAGCCAAGTTCTTCAATTGCCGCTTCAATTTTAAGCTTGGTTTTTTCCCCCATATATTCAAACCGTTTATTTAAGTATTGAGAAACGGTACTTTTTGACACGCCTGCCGCTTTTGCTACGTCGGCCATTGTTACTTTTTCCATGCCTATCTTCCTCTTTCCTCTTGGTTCACTGACTTCATTTTAGCGGCAAATCTACTAATTTTCCAGTAATGATCGATTCAAAGTCGCCCACATGTAAACAAAGGAGGATGACCCCCTAAATGACAATGCACTTGTTTATAACCAAGTACTCGCCACTATGGTCATCCTCCCCTTATGCTTACCGAGCTGACTGGACTTCTTCCATTAACTTCCTTGCATTCTCGGTTATCAAACTTAAATAATCATCCGTTAATGCTTTTTTCGGATTAACCAACGAACTTCCGACACCAACAGCAACCGCTCCAGCACGGATATAATCCTTGGCATTTTCCATGTCAATCCCGCCTGTCGGCATTAACGGAATATGCGGCAGTGGACCCGCTAGATTTTTAAAATAACCAGGGCCTACACTTCCTGCAGGGAATACTTTAATCACATCGGCACCATACTCATAGGCAGTTAGAATTTCGGTTGCGGTAAATGCACCAGGGACACTAATGACCCCATACCGTTTCGTCATCTCAATCGTTTCCTTCCGAACAGTTGGTGAAAAAACAAACTTTGCTCCTGACAAAATGGCTGCACGGGCAGTCTCAGCGTCTAAAACTGTTCCGGCCCCTACAAAAATCTCATCACCAAACACATCGGCCGCTTTTTCAATAATCGCTAATGCTTTTGGGGTTTCCATCGTAATTTCCAGAGCTGTGACTCCGCCTTCTTTTAGGGCATGAGCCATTGGAATGATGGTTTCCAAACTGGCACCGCGAATGACCGCAACAACCGCCCGTTTTTTGATTTCTTCTACTCCCATATTAAAAACTCCTTTTATCTCTTTTATGTTATATACAATTGGTAACAGCCTTGGAAAAATCCCAAAGCTGTTGACAGTTTTTTATGCACTCATATTTACATCAGATGGTTTGTTTCTTTCTTTTTTTGCCGCTTTTACCGCCAAAATGGTTAAAATAGCGGAAAGGAATAAAGATCCTGCCATGAAAATGTAAGAAGCACCGAATCCACCAGTCGAATCATTCAAATACCCTACGATATAAGAGCCAACAAACGATCCTAATGCACCCATGCTGTTAATAAGGGCCATCGCGCCGCCAGCCACGTTACGAGGGAGGATTTCAGGAATGATTGCAAAGAATGGACCATATGGAGCATACATGGCACCACCGGCAATAACTAATAAGACAAATGAAATCCAGAAATGGTCCGTTCCAATAGCATAAGAGGCATAAAATGCGACTGCACCAATTAATAGGAATGGCCAAACAAAGGCGTTTCGGTTCAATGTTTTATCAGAGAAATAAGAAGCTACTAACATAAGAATAATGGCTAAAATATAAGGTACAGAAGACAACCAGCCTGTTTTTACAATATCCATATTTGGTGCTGCTTTAATAATAGAAGGAAGCCACATTACAAACCCATATACACCAATGCTCCAAAGGAAATATTGAGCACTTAACAAAATAACGGGTTTCGATTTAAAAGCTTCACCGTAATTTTTAACCGGCTTAATACCTTCTTGTTCTTTTGCTAATTGTTGTTCAAAATCATTCTTTTCTTGTTCTGTTAACCATTTTGCATCTCTTGGTTTGTCATTTACAACTTTCCACCAAATAAATGCCCAAATAACGGCAGGAAGACCTTCAGCAATAAACATCCATCTCCAGCCCACAGAGTTAACTAAATAACCAGAAACAATTGACATCCATAATACGGTTGCTGGATTTCCTAAGATTAAGAACGTATTCGCACGAGAACGCTCTGCTTTCGTAAACCAGTTACTTAAGAGTACAAGCATGGACGGCATTACCGCACTTTCCACCACCCCGAGGGCAAAGCGTATCACAAATAATAATTTAATATTGGTGATCATCCCTGTGAAAGAAGCTAATAACCCCCAAGCAATTAATGACCAGAAAATAAGGACTTTTGCACTCTTTTTCTCGGCAAAAGCAGCACCAGGCACTTGGAAAAAGAAATAACCTAAGAAGAATAGCGACCCAAGTAAGGAAGAAGTACCCGCTGTAATGTGAAGGTCCTCAGCCAATCCTGAAGCTGCACCGAATCCATAGTTAGCACGGTCAAGGTAAGCAAGACTGTAAGTGATAAAAGCAATTGGAATCAGACGTAACCATCGTTGTTTGGCAATCGTTTGTTTCATGTTATTTCACTCCCTGTAAGTTTTTTTCTATATATTTTGCTAACTCTTCTTTGGTTGGATAGCCATCGTTATCACCGGGTGATTGAACTGCTAACGAACCAATTGCATTTCCCCTTGAAACCGCATCATGAACGTGGAGACCTTCGAGTAATCCACTGATCACCCCAACCGCAAAGCCATCTCCCGCACCAACGGTATCAACAACCGTTTCGACATGAAAACCGCGAACGGTTCCTTCTTCAGTTGCTGTTTTATAAAATGCTCCCTCTGCACCAAGCTTTATGACAACAAGCTCGACACCTTTTTCCAAGTAAAAGGAAGCGATTTCACGAGGTTCCTTAAAGCCGGTTAAGATTTCACCCTCAGCGATTCCTGGTAACACGTAATCAGCTAGGAACGCGGCTTCATTAATTTCCTTCACCATTTCTTCTTGTGATGCCCAAAGTGTTGGCCTTAAATTTGGGTCAAAGGAAACCTTTTTGCCATTCTTTTCCATAAACGATAGAGCATGTCTTGCAAAGGCTCTGGCGCTTTCCGAGAGGGCTAATGGAATTCCTGTCATATGCAAGTGCCTTGCATTTTGAAAATAATCTTCATTGAAATCCTTACTATTTAGATGGCTCGCTGCCGAACCCTTGCGAAAATATTGAACCTCTGGGTCGCCTTCTAATACCATTGACTTCAATTGAAATCCAGTCGGATAACTTTTGTCGATCAACACATGGTCAATGTCAACGTTTTCATTTTTGAGCCTTTCGATTATAAATCTTCCAAACGCATCATTTCCGACTTTGCTTGCCCAACCAGAGCGGAGACCAAGCCTGGCAAGCCCAATTGCCACATTGGTTTCTGCACCGGCAAGCTCACGGGTAAATTGGCCAACTTCGTGTAAGGAACCCGGATGATTAGCCATAAACATCGCCATCGCTTCTCCAAATGTAATCACATCTAACTGTTGCATGATAAAGCCTCACTTTCTGTTATCATCTGAATAAACTCTTTTGTTTTCTCCTTTGGTTCGATAGGAAACTCAAGCGCCTTTGCGATTTCAGATGGTAAACTATTCATAACCTTCTCCCAGCTGTGACTCCCATCTTTTTGAAGAGGCACAGTGATGAACTCGCCATGATCATCTTCTACCTGTTTCAAATGCAGATAATGGACATATGGTGAAAGCTTGCTTAATGCATCGTCCACATCCTGACCGGAATAGTACCAGTTCCCTGCGTCAAATGTCATTTTTACTGGTGTGTCCTGCTCGGAGGCGCTTTCAAAAAAGGACGTTAATTGGTTGATATTCCCACCATGAAGCGTCTGATCATTTTCAACTAGCAATTGAATTCCTTGGTGCTGGTTCAAAAAGGTATTCAGCTCGATGACATTTGATTGACCTTTATGAAAATGCCCTAGTGATACTTTTATCCATTTAGCTCCAAGTGCTATTCCTTCGTGAAAGATCTCGTTTAATTCCTTTTCATTTAAACCGGAATCTTTTTTCCATAATTCAATCGGAGCCGAGTACACGGTAAAAAGTTGATATTGTTCTATTTCTTTTCTAATGCTATCTAGAGGTAGATCTTGGTCCGACATTAATTCACGGCGAATTTCAATTCCGAAAGCACCGGACTCGGCAATGTGCCTAATGAATGAAGTTTGCCCCTTCTTCAACACTTCAAATCTATCATAAGCATTTAACGGGACAATTACATTTTCCATAACGAAGACCCCTTTTTAAAAAGTAATTCTGATAAATCGTTTTAGTAAATCGGTTTAGTAAATCGATTTATTCATATTATAATCCCAATGAAAGCGTTTTTGCAAGAAAAACTTTTTTTCTTTAATTGATAATCCATTGTGGTGCCTGACACCATAAAATGGATTCAAATGACTTTGAGGAAAATGTAGAAAAGGTAAAAGGGACGGAACCCCTAAGTATAGAATCCAAAAAAAAAGACCCCATATAGGAGTTAGAGACCGAAGCTTTTCAACTTAAACTTGTCGATAGATTTTTCTAGTTTCATTTCTACCTTTTCATATTCTTTACGAATGACACCGACACCCTGTTCCATATCTCGTTGGATCAGTCGTTTGATATATGTCGCAAAGTGGATGTACTGGTTACAATGTTCTAGAAGCTCTCTTTCATAAGGGTCATCGAGGTTGAAAGGGACGGACTTGATCTTTCGATTCAGTTCATTCATCAACAAAGACCGCTTTCCCCATAGAATAAAATCCGAAAGCATTAGCATATTGCGGACTGTATGCTTTGTGTCCGTTTGTCCGGTAGAGGACGGGTCTGATTAGCTTGATATTACTAAAATGCTCTTTTATATATGGCAAAAGATATTCAGCAATTCCTCCGCAAAGATAGGTCGGTTCGTATAAGTTCCATTTGCCCCGAAGTTCCGCCAGGATGGCTACTGCCATTTGTTTTTCTGTCATTTCCATGTCTGTTTCAGCACCGAAAGCAAGGGTCCCGCTTTTCCTGTCAATAAAGTAGCCATCTTCCACTCTTAAATAGTTGAAGGTACCACTTCCAGCGTCGATGATGTTCGCAATGTCCTCCGGCCTGTCTTCCATGCTGAAGTATGCCCCAGACCCTTCAGGAGCGACTTTTACTTCCTCGATGTAAAACGTCTTCCTAACATTGTTCACCGTGATGGTGTGTTCCCCTTTCAGCATCTTCTCCATACTTTCCCTGTCTCTATTCACCATTCCACGGATCGGCTGCCCAATCACTACACAGTTCCCTTCCGTTTTACCATACTGATGAACTGCCACCAGAACCCTGATCTTTGTTTCTTCGTGCGCCTTCGAAATATCTCTCGGCTCTCTTATTGCATGACATTCCCGCCAGGCGATATTCCCCACAAACAGCTTCTCGTCCCCGTACTCGACGATGTAGTCGCCGGCTTCCATTTGGCTGCTATCTGCATTCACCAAATGAAGATGGCGGTAAGGTCCAATTGTTGACCTAAACTTAAACACATCGTCCCTTGTTCTTCCTTTCACCTCGTATGCGCCGGCATCAATCGCTAATATCCATTTGTGAGTCATTTTTTCTACCCCTTTTAACAATATTTTGAAAGTGCACCTATGTCATACAACTAATCTTTTTCAAACTTAGTATATGAGTGGAGGCCCAAATGTGACACACACAAGTCATACAATACTGTTGATTGGAAAAAAGAAAAAATAATAAAGCAGGATATCCCTCAATCATGAAAGGCTTAGATTCTTACATCTTTGAAATACCGAAAAGGAATTTTAAAACTTAAAATCTTAACATAATCTTCCTATCTAACGCGCAAAAAGCAGTGTGATTCATCTGAGAAACACACCGCTTTTATAGTTGTTTTTATTTTATATTCGCCTTTTCCTATGGTTAGTTGGCCATAATACTGATACCTGACCCTCTTTTTTTCTTTAAGGAATTAATAAAATTTTCCCTATGCTCTTACGGCTTTCTAGATAACGGTGTGCTTCTTGGCCATCGTGCAACGGGAAGACTGTTGGTTCGGAAACTATTAATTTTCCTTCCTCCATCCACCGAAACAGCTCATTTGAACGAGCTATTCGTTCTTCTCGGGACGTCAGCACATTCCATAAGTCTCCGCCTGTCAAAGTTTTTGATGTATCCATAAGCATCCTTGGGTCAACCAATGCTGGGTCGCCCCCTGCCATTCCGTAAAATACGACCGTTCCACCGGTACGAGTAACCTCAAAGCTATCTTGAAGAGTAGAACCTACAGATTCGTAGACCACGTCTACGCCTTTGCCATTCGTCTCCTCGAGTACTTGTTCCTTCCAGTCATCCTTGTATAAAAAGACTTGATCCGCACCCGCTTCTACTGCTGCAGCTCTTTTTTCAATGGAAGAAGTTAAGCCAATTGCCGTGCCTCCAAGTAATTTTACAATTTGAACAAGAAGCTGCCCCACACCGCCTGCTGCAGCATGTACCAGCACGGTATCATTCTTTTTCACCGCATAGCTATCCTTCGTTAAATAATGAGCCGTTAATCCTTGAAGCAATACGGACGCCGCTTCTGCAAATGAAATGGTGTCAGGCACTGGTATAGCTTTTTCAACGGGAACGGCTACTAGCTCGGCATTTGCATATGGTACATCGGCAAATGCCATCCGGTCGCCAATGCTGATACCTTGGACATCTGATCCCGTCTTTGCTACGATTCCAGCCCCTTCATACCCTAAGATATAGGGTGGCTCTCCGGCTAGATGATAGTTTCCTTTTCTTCTATATATATCAGCAAAATTCAGACCAATTGCTTTCATGCTTAGCAGTATTTCGTCCGAACCAATCACAGGTTCCTCTATATCACCATATTCGAGGACTTCTGGGCCGCCAAATGTTTTGAACATAAGTGCTTTCAAATGAATTACCTCATCTTATTTATATTTTTATGACTCGCTTATATTAAATAAGATCGTGAAAGGTAATGCAAATAATCGTTACCGTTATTTCTACTTTTCCGCGCTTAGGGGCACAATTCCCTCCCAACCGTGTGCTATTTATTATAGTTGAAAATAAACTTCAAAGAGTTCGCTGTCTTCTAAAACATGAAGATTACATTAATATGTTGACATTCAAGGGATAAAGATAATAAATGAAATAGAATAGCGTTAAATATAATCCACATCCACTTGTAGTAGAAAAGGAGACATTATCTATGGATAGAAACAAATTTTCAGCAATTGCTCATCGTAACCATGCATTTAGTAATCCAATTAGCGAAGCAAAGATCATGAAGATGCTCAGAATTGTATCGCCTAAAGCATCAGATAAGGTGATTGATATTGGGGCTGGGAAATGCGAATTGTTAATTCGGTTGGTGGAAAACTACCAGGTAACCGCCACTGCAATAGAATTGTATAACGGGTCCATTGAGGAAGCAAAGCGGAATGCTAGTAATAGAATTCCTGATGGCAGTATTGAATTTATCGTGGAAGATGCCAGTACGGCGGTCGAGAGATGTGAGCCAGATGGGTATGATTTTGGGATTTGTATCGGATCTACCCACGCCTTGGGCGGAATGGACCCCACACTTAAAACACTTAAACGTCTTGTAAAGAAAAATGGCCATATTTTAATAGGTGAAGGCTATTGGAAGCAGACTCCCAGTCCTGAGTATTTAGAGGCGCTTGGCGGTGCAGACGAGTCGGAATGTAAAAGCCATGCAGATACTGTGAAGGCTGGTGAAGAATTAGGTTTAATCCCACTTTGGTCTTATGTTGCTAATGATGATGACTGGGATGATTACGAATGGCTTTATTCGATGTCGGTCGAGAATTATTGTCTTGAAAATCCAGATGATCCCGATTGTGAAGCGATGCTGCAGCGAATTCGTACATGGCGCCGGACCTATTTGGCATGGGGCAGAGATACCTTAGGCTTTGGTTTGTATTTGTATCGAAATAACTAATAGGAAAAAACAGAGTAATACCAAGGCTTCATCCACATTTAATCAAACGTATGATTATTTTTTTCAGGTAAATTTTCTGCTCTTTTTAATCAAACGTTTGATTAGTTTTTTTTCATAAAAAATTACCCACCTCATAAAAACCTTATACACCAAGGACCCAGGCCCTTTTAATCAATCGTTTAATTAGTTTTTCCAGAAAAAGTCTTTACTCCAAAAACCCATATACTCCAAGTCCTTATCCCGTTTCAATCAATCGTTTGATTAGTATCACCCACCTCTATCATTAGACATTTTATTATCATTTCTGTTATACTATAATAGTTACCTAAGGTAATCATTACTCTAACTAACCATTTAACAAGGGGTGTTTCAAATAAATACTTCTCAAAAATTTTTCCACCAATTCCTGATGTTGTACCGTCCGTTTGAGAATAAACTAAATTTCCATCTCGCCGAGCATAATCTCCACAGAGCGCAATGGTCCATATTTTACTACTTATTCAATAATGGCCCGGCAACGCTAGTGGAACTCTCTCATTATTTATATGTAGAGAAGCCCACGGTCACCCGTACCATGAACCGCTTGGAAGAATTGGGATATGTCGAGCAGGTTCCGAGCAATGATAAACGTGAAAAAAGAACACAGCTGACAGAGCTTGGGAGAAAAGTATATACGGAAGTCCGTGTGACGATTGATCAGTATGAAACGGACATTTTAAAAGGCATCTCAGAGCATGAACAGCTCGAGGCTATCCGCATTATGGGGGAAATTCGTAAAAATATTATTAAATAAGGGGTTTTAAAAAGTGACTCAACCTAGAGCTAAACTGTGGACAAAGGATTTCACTATTGTTTCTGCGGTCAATTTTTTCGTAACTTTAGTCTTTTATTTATTAATCGTAATCATCGGTGTTTATGCAGTCGATGAATTTGGTGCTTCTACAAGTCAAGCAGGGCTTGTAACAGGAATATTTATTGTCGGGTCTTTAATTGGCCGGTTGTTGATTGGCCGGTTTATTGAGTCAATTGGCCGAAAGAAAACGTTATTCATTGGTGTCATTTTATTTATTTTGACGCTTCTTTTGTATTTTGTGAACTTCGGGATTACCTTCCTGCTTATTACCCGCTTACTCCACGGGATTGCAGGGGGAATGGTCGGGACTGCTACAGGTACGATTGTGGCCCAGATTATCCCGGCTGCTCGAAAAGCGGAAGGGATTGGCTACTTCAGCATGAGTGCAACACTCGCTACCGCTATCGGGCCATTCATCGGACTCTATATGACCCAACATACAGATTTCCAAATGATTTTTATTTTCTCCCTTGCTTTAGGGGTAATTAGTTTGATCACTGCATTCTTTGTTGATGTGCCTGCATTAACTGTATCGGTGAAAACATCTGAAGTAAAAGGATTTAAGCTTTCCAACTATATTGAGCCAAAGGCACTGCCCATCGCTGTCATTACACTGGTAGTAGCTTTTTGTTATTCCAGCGTTCTTTCTTTTATTAACTTCTATGCGATTGAAATCGACTTAGTTAGTACGGCGAGTTTCTTCTTCCTAGTCTATTCTATCGCAGTATTGTTATCACGCCCGATCACAGGCCGCTTAATGGACCTGAAGGGTGCAAACTATATAATGTATCCGGGCTTTGTCCTCTTAGCAGCCGGCTTATTTCTATTAAGTTCAGCAAGTATTAGCATCACTTTATTGGTAGCAGGTGTTCTAATTGGCCTTGGTTTCGGTAACATGCAGTCAAGCACCCAGGCAGTGGCCGTTAAAGTAACTCCTCCGCATCGGATGGGTTTGGCGACATCGACCTTCTTTATCTTTCTTGATGCAGGACTTGGATTCGGTCCATATATCCTTGGATTCATTATTCCATTAACCGGCTTTAGCAGCCTGTATGTAATCTTAGGTATTGTCGCTCTGGCCACCTCAATTCTTTACTATTTTCTGCACGGCAAGAAAGAACGTTCAGGAAGGACGATTATGACTGGACCAACCCCCGACCCTAATTGATTTCAGGTAACCGGCCGATCGAAGGCACGCATAAAACCGGTTTATAGCCAATATGATAAACATAAGAATCCTAATTAAAGGGGTCGGTAGATATGATAATTTTTAATAAAATTGCATTATCATTTGTTGTCTTTTTTTCCTTCAGTATTATCATAAATACTTATTTGGGAGAAAAGGAACGGGTCCAATCTAATGTTATTTACTTTGTTATGAACGGGTTTGCTTATATTGTATCTGCCTTAGAAGTTGAAAAGGATAAACTGAGTTTAGAAACGGTAGAAATATAGTGTGAATTTCAAATAAAGTTCCAATTGCCCTTGAACCAAAAGGAATATTCTGATATATTTACTATCAATTAAATATTTTCTTACTTCATGTTTTTTGAAGTGAGGATAGAGGCGCAAAGACCATTAGTACACAATATGAGGATAATGAGGTCCAATGATGATTGTGAAAAGGGGAATTTGCCGAAGCTTCAATGAATCTCATTGGTCTTGAAGCTGGTTCTGCTATTGAAAAAATACAGAACTGTCATATAGGAAACTATATGGAGGGCTATCTTACGCACGGGAACTTATTTTTCTTATGTTTCTACTGCAACAGCGAACCCTCGTTGTTGCTTTTTTGCGTTAAATTATGAATGGCCTTTACCCACCTCTAAATTTTATAAAAATTTTAATTAAAGGGTGAGAAATGATGAATTTTGGCCAAGTTTTAACCGCAATGGTTACGCCATTTGATCAAAATGGTGAAGTAGATTTTAACGCAACAAGAATACTTGTAGATTATTTAATCGAAAATGGTACCGATGGAATCGTAGTTGCTGGTACAACCGGAGAATCTCCTACATTAACAACGGAAGAAAAAGTGGCATTATTTAAATTGGTTGTCGACGCTGTCAATGGAAGAGTTCCGGTTATCGCTGGAACTGGCTCAAATAACACGAGAGCTTCCATCAGCTTAACAAAGCTGGCTGAAGAAACAGGAGTCGATGGGATTATGCTTGTTGCTCCTTATTACAACAAACCATCCCAAGAAGGCATGTATCAGCACTTCAAAACGATTGCTGAATCTACACCATTACCGATTATGCTTTATAATATCCCCGGCCGAAGTGTGGTCAACCTGTCGGTAGAGACCATTGTTCGACTTTCACAGATTCCAAATATTGTCGCCTTAAAAGAAGCAAGCGGTAACTTAGATGCTATGGCTGAAATTATTAGCCAAGCACCAAGTGATTTTACCCTTTATAGTGGTGATGATGGCTTAGCATTGCCGGTTTTAGCCATTGGTGGAGCTGGAGTGGTTTCCGTTGCTTCCCATGTCATTGGTAATGAAATACAAGAAATGATAAATCATTTTAAAAATGGGAATGTCCAAGATGCAGCTAGTGCCCATCGCCGTCTTCTCCCGATTATGAAAGCATTATTTGCGGCACCAAACCCAGCACCGGTAAAAGCCGCATTGAATATGAATGGAGTGAACGTTGGAGGTCTTCGTCTGCCATTGCTCCCGTTAACCACCGAAGAGCAAAGAATACTACAAGGTGTTCTACCAGCGAGCAATGTTAAAGTATTAATCTAAATACCGATAAGAATAGCTGCCAAACTCCGTAAAAAACCGGGTATTTGGCAGTTTTTTTTTGATCGACAAAAGTTTTACCTCCCTTATCCGATAAAGTAAATCCAAAGGGGCATACTATTCTTATTTACTTGGAATAAGGAGGATATTAACTTGCGAACTAATGATAATAAATTATCTATTTTCGCCTTAGGCGGCATAAATGAAATCGGTAAAAATATGTATGTGGTTCAGTACGCAGATGATATTTTTATCATTGACTGCGGCGGTAAATTTCCAGATGAAAGTTTGTTAGGAATTGATTTGATTATCCCCGATATTACTTACTTGGAAGAAAATCAGGAGAAAATCCGTGCTCTAATTGTGACCCATGGGCACGAAGATCATATTGGCGGTATTCCTTATATCTTAAGAAAATTGAATATCCCTATCTACGCTACCCATTTTACACTTGGTTTAATTGAATTAAAAATTGACGAGCATCGTCTCCATGGAAACACCAAACTCATGACAATTGACTCTAATTCAAAACTTGAGTTTGGAGAAACCACTGTATCTTTTTTCAGAGTAAGTCATAGTGTTCCTGATTGTCTCGGTATTGTCTTTCATACACCTGAGGGTAATGTCGTTCATACCGGGGATTTCAAGTTTGACTTAACGCCCGTGAATAATCAACATTCAGATATTCATAAAATGGCCAATATCGGTCAGCAAGGTGTGTTAGTTTTAATATCTGAAAGTACGAACGCTGAGCGTAAGGGGCTAACACCGTCCGAGCAAATGATTGGTGGCAATTTGGATGAAGCCTTCATGAAAGCTGACGGGAAAATCTTTATCTCCACTTTTGCATCGAATGTTAATCGGGTTCAACAGGTCGTTGCCGCGGCGATAAAGGCCAATCGCAAGATCGCTCTTCTTGGCAGGAGTATGGTAAATGTGGTCTCTGTTGCGATTGAACGTGGTTATTTAACTATTCCCGATGGGATGATCATCGAACCACGTGAAGTCGATCGACTTTCTCCTGAAAAGGTGGTTATCCTTTGTACGGGGAGTCAAGGAGAGCCAATGGCTGCCCTATCTCGTCTAGCGAGCGGAAACTTTCGTGATGTCTCCGTTTATCCCGGAGACACGGTTATCTTAGCCGCATCTCCAATACCAGGAAATGAAAAGGACGTTTCTCGGATCATAGACAATTTATTTCAACTGGGAGCCAAAGTTATCTATGGATCCGGAAGTTCAACCGGTATGCATGTTTCTGGTCATGGCTATCAGGAAGATTTAAAACTGATGCTTACCTTAATGAAGCCGACCTATTTCATTCCGATTCACGGTGAATATCGAATGCTGCACCACCACCGTTTGTTAGCTGAGTCCGTTGGAGTAGAGAAGGGAAATACCTTCATTATCAAAAATGGTGATGTCGTCGATGTTGAAAACCAGGTGGCCCGTCAGACTCGGTCGATTCCAGCCGGAGATACCTATGTGGACGGGATGGGAGTTGGCGATGTCGGGGACATTGTATTACGAGACCGTAAACAGCTTTCTGAGGATGGCATGCTCGTAATTGTGATAACCATTAGTAAAGGTGACCGAAGGATTATATCCGGACCTGACACCATTACACGTGGTTTCGTGTACGCAAGAAATTCGGATGAACTTCTAAAAGAGATTAACCGCCTTGCTAAGAAAACCATTAATGACCTGCAAAGCGAGAATATCCGGCAATGGAATGTAATCAAACAGAACATAAAAAAATCAGTCGGACAATATGTATTCACCCAAACAAAGAGAAAGCCAATGATCCTCCCTATTATTATTGAAATATAAAACAAAAAAATGGTGTCAGGCACCATGTGAAGATTTCACATGGTGCCTGACACCTCATTTTTTATCCTGTTGGTAATTTTATTCTATCTAAGATGGTTGTCAGGTAATTTCTAACTGTGCTAATTTTTGTCTTTCTCTCGGCTAGCGGTTGGAACTCTTCGATGTTCTGTTCGTTTTGGTTTGAGTCTTCATCGATTAGTTCGGGGCAGTATATTCGCAGTCCATTGATGATGCTGCGAATCGATCCTGCTAATTCCTCACTCGGGCTATCCTTCAATAAATACCCGCTTACATCCGCTTGTAAGGCCCTCCCATAATACCCACTCCTGGCAAAGGTAGTTAGGATTATAACCTTACAACCAAATGCCTTTAAAGACTCCGCTGCCTCCAGACCGCTCATTTCAGGCATCTCAATATCCATGATACAAACATCCGGCTGCAACCGGTGCACTAGTGCAAGGGCCTCTTCCCCATTGCTCGCCTGCCCGACTACTTCCATATCCTCTTCCAAATTGAGGAGAGAACCAATTGCCCCTAGTAGCATTTCCTGATCCTCAGCAATAACAATTCGAATCATATAAGTTCCCTCCTTATCTGTCAGCTGTTATGTAAGTAACAACTCCCCTTAAATTAAGGGGAGCAAGCCTTGATTGATCTAGTTAGATTTCAGGTTTAACTTGTACGGAAAACCTCTTTTTAGCTAAAGCTTTGACTTCTCTAAAGCTCACAAAGTTCTTTCTTTCCTCATCCCACAAGCGGAAACGTATTGACTTTAAGCTTGTAGCAAGAGAAATGGTTGGTACGTTTTGTAATGGAGGCGTATTATTATGTGCTTCCTCCAATTTATAGTTAGGCACCCGTGGGCTTAAATGATGAACATGGTGGAAACCAATATTCCCAGTGAGCCATTGCAAAACTTTTGGAAGCTTATAGAAAGAACTACCCTCTACTGCGGCTTTTACATATTCCCACTCTTTGTCCTCTTCAAAATAAGAATCTTCAAAAGTGTGCTGTACGTAAAACAACCAAATACCAGCAGCTCCGGAAATCATAAAAATTGAACCTTGTACTAGTAGAAACGCCTGCCATCCGATTGCCCAACAAAGCAAGGCAATCAAAGCAACGATTAGAACATTCGTTAAATAAGTGTTGTTACGTTCCTTCTGTTTTGCACCTTTGCGGTTAAATCGATTTTTAAGAAGGAACACATAAATCGGACCTAATCCAAGCATGACCAATGGATTACGGTAAAAACGGTAGGCTAGACGAAGTCTAATTGGTGCAGCTAAATATTCATCTACAGTAAGTGTCCAAATATCACCGGTTCCGCGTTTATCCAAGTTACCACTTGTCGCATGATGGACAGAATGCTCATGTCCCCATTGATCAAACGGGAAAACCGTTAACACACCCATCGCAGTTCCAACGATTCGGTTGGCCCGGCGGCTTTTAAAGAAGGAATGATGGGTACAATCATGAAAGATGATGAAAATTCTCGTTAAAAATCCTGCCGCTACCACAATTGGAACTAATGCTAACCAATAGGAAACGGATAGACTTAAATAGGCAAGGTACCACAAGCCAATAAATGGTAGAACCGTGTTAATAATTTGCCATACACTTTCTTTTGTCGTTGATTGTTCAAAGGGAGCAACTTGTTTTTTTAGAGTTTTCGTATTTTGTAAGGTCATTTTATTTGAATTCCCTTCCTTCGTTTCGTTAATAACCAAAGTATAAACGAAGGAATTTGTCCATGTTAGTAGCAGGTGTCATGTACAGGGTATGACAAATGTCACATTTCGATAATTTTTTCATCAAAAAAGTGCCTGACACCAGACGCAGCAGCACTTCTGGGTCATGACACTTTTTTTGATAAAATAAATTTTTCCTTTTCATTGGCCAGAAAATTCGCTTCCCAACTTAAATTAGAGCGAACAGTGCTAGTCACTGTTCGTTTTTTACAGTATATCAAGTATAATGGAGCATATTCAGATTATGCATACGATATTTCTTTGCGAGAAATCCTATAGATAAGCCGGATAATACAAATAAACGAGGTTAATATATGAGCGAAAAAAGTTTTACGGATTATAATTTAAGTGAAGAAATCACAAGAGCACTTGCCATTTTAAAATACGACACTCCTACTGACGTTCAAACCGAAGTCATTCCATTAGCTTTGAATAATCAGGACCTGGTCGTAAAGTCGCAAACTGGCAGCGGCAAGACCGCCTCCTTTGCGATACCTATTTGTGACATGATGGAATGGGAAGAAAGAAAGCCACAGGCCTTAATTCTTACCCCAACTAGAGAGCTTGCAGTACAAGTTCGTGAAGATGTAACCAACATCGGCCGTTTTAAGCGAATTAAAGCGATGGCCGTTTATGGAAAAGAACCCTTTTCGAAGCAAAAAGAAGAATTGCAGCAAAAAACGCATGTCGTGGTTGGTACACCCGGACGTGTCATGGACCATATTGACAGAGAGACCCTCGTTCTTGACGAAATAAAGTATCTTATTATTGATGAAGCGGATGAGATGCTGAATATGGGTTTTATCGACGAAGTGGAAGCCATCATAAAAGAGCTTCCATCAGACAGAGTCACGATGGTATTCTCGGCTACCTTACCAAAGGATGTTGAAAACCTCTGCCATAAATATATGAAAAATCCTGTGAATGTCGAAATTGCTTCTACCGGGATCACAACAGAAACGATCGAACATCTGTTAATTGAAGGAAAAGAAGAAGACAAGCTATCGCTTCTAAAAGATGTGACGGTCGTTGAAAATCCAGACAGCTGTCTTATTTTTTGCCGAACAAAAGAACATGTGGATACCGTATATTCGGAATTGGAAAGCTCCAATTATTCTTGTGAACGACTCCATGGTGGATTGGAACAGCAAGATCGATTTGCGGTTATGGATGGCTTCAAAATGGGGAATTTCCGTTACCTCATCGCAACGGATGTTGCCGCACGAGGAATTGATATTGATAATGTAACCCTGGTCATCAATTATGACGTCCCAATGGAAAAAGAAAGCTATGTCCACCGAACAGGAAGAACGGGCCGTGCGGGTAATGAAGGAAAAGCGATTACGTTCGCCACACCGTATGAAGGAAAATTTGTCCGAGCAATTGAAAGATATATTGGCTTTGAGATCCCTAAAATGGAGGCTCCAAAACCGGCTGAAGTGGCTAGAGCAAAAGAGGCTTTCGAGGAAAAAATCAGCGGGCGACGCGTCGTAAGAAATAATAAAACCGCTCGGATTAACCAAGGCATCACGAAACTCCATTTCAACGGTGGAAAAAAGAAGAAGATGCGCGCGGTTGATTTCGTTGGAACAATCGCAAAAATTCCAGGAGTTACTGCCGATGATATTGGCATTATCACTATTCAGGATCAAATGACCTATGTTGATATTCTTAATGGAAAAGGCTCACTCGTCTTACAGGCGATGGAGAATGCAACGATTAAAGGAAAGAAGTTAAAGGTTAGCAAGGCAATTAAATAATAAATGCTTTATTATGGACGATTATGGGACCATAATTGTCCTTTAGAGTTTTATAAATCCCTGCATGAAAAATTTCATGCAGGGATTTATAAAACAGAATATGAATACTCTATTTAATACCACGGCTTCAACCTGATTTAATCATACGTTTGATTAGTTTTTCCTTTTTTTAACTTTTTTGTCGAAAATAATTAAGAGTATCAATTAAGGAAGAATTAATAGAAAATATTGGATTCCAGCCTAATTGGATTAGTTTTAAAGGTTTTTCTTCAACAACCAGATCATCAACACCATCGGTTAGCGCTCTAACCTCAAAGTCTATATCTGTTAAGTTTTTATATATTTGAATCAATTCCCTAATTGAATGGCTTTTTCCTGAGCATATTTCATAAACTTCCCCTGCAATCCCTTTATTAAAGAGCACTTCATAAGCGCTTATAACATCGCGAACATCTATGAAATCACGTTTAGAATTTAAATTGTTTACTACCAACACTTTGTCTAACATGTTCTTTTCCATTTGAGCAATTTTATTGGCAAAAATGGAATTCACACCATTAGAACTACCTGGTCCTATTATATTAGATGGTTTTGCAATTACGATGTTCATTTTGTACAATTTTACCCAAGCTTGTGAAATTAGTACCTGAAGTGTCTTACTAAGGCTATAGGGATGTGTGAGATTTGATATTTCGTTGGGGCTAGTTTGGAGAGAAGAACCGACCATGACAATTTTACAAGTTGGATTTAGCTGCCGGGCAGCATCAATGATATATAGTGATGATAACAAGTTGGTTTCTAATGTTGTAATCGGGTCATTCCAAGAATCACCAACATGGTTGAGTCCTGCTAAATGTAATAAGAAATCAGGTTTTACTTTTTTTATTAAATGATTCACATCATTCTTATTTGTTAGTTCACAGTATTCTGTTTTTATCCCTTTACATCCATCAAAAGGTCGGTTTCTAGTAACAGCTGTTATGTCATATCCTAATCCGGAAAAATGTTTACATGCATGTTCTCCGGTAAAACCACTTGCCCCAGTAATTAGCAACTTTGGCCTCTGATTCATCATTCTGCCTCCATATGATAAAATTACTGTAAAAATTTTGATTTAATCAACAATTTTTTTATTTCCTCATGGTTCATTAAATCATCATTCGAACTATAAGATGACATATTTATTGGTTGACAGTTTGAGTACAGCTCCCTTACTTCTGAAATGTTTACCTCAGGAAGAACAACCAAATATTCTTGGTTATAAACAACTGTATCCTTTATTTCATGGTCTGATACAAGTACTTCATGCAGTTTCTCTCCTGGTCTTGAACCAGTTTCAATAATATTGACTTCTTTTCCAAAATGCTCAATTAAAACTTCGGCTAAATCAATTATTCTGCATGCTGGCATATTTATGACAAAGATCTCCCCGCCCTTACCATCAGTAGCGGCCTTTAATAAAAGCTTGATTGCATCTTCTTTAGTCAAAAAGAATCGTGTCATCCGTTTATCCGTAATGGTAATTTCATTTTTAATTTTTATTTGATCGATAAATAAATGGAGAACACTTCCGTTTGTTCCGAGAACGTTACCACCTCTTACACAAACAAACTTCGTTTTTGTACTAAATAGATTTGCATGTATAATTAATTTTTCACTTATTGCTTTTGTAAAACCATAGAAATTTGCTGGATCTGCCGCTTTGTCAGTTGATACATTAATCACCTTTTTTACTTCATTAAATATAGCTGCATCAATCACATTTTGAGTGCCAGTAACGTTTGTTTTAAGTGCTTCCTTAGGGAATTCTTCACAAACTGGAACATGCTTCAAGGCCGCAAGGTGGAAAACATAATCGACACCTTTACAAGCCTGGAATAAAGCATCCTTATCCCGTATATCCCCTATCCGATAACTTAACCTAGAGTCTTCAATTTCTCTTCTCATCTTAACTTGACTATCTTCGTTACGGGAAAAAATGATTATTTCTTTGGGATTATAGGTTAATAATTGGAGTGTAAGCTCCTTCCCCCAGGAACCTGTCCCCCCAGTTACTAAAATGACTGCGTCTTTAAACATCTATAAATCCTCCTATTAATTAAGCTTTAATATTAATACCTTTAAAAATGGCTTCCCAGTAATGGTCATTGCCATGCCATTTTTCTTCATTAGGAAGCTCTATGGCACATACATTTTTCACAGGCCAGTCTTTTTCGATTAGGTCTTTGGTATTCGTATGGTTTACAAGAAGAATATGGAATTCATTTTTCACCAATTTCGATAACGCTGACTCAAGTTCCAGCAATTCTTCAAAGGTTCCTTCTGTTCTAATAAACAGGATACGTTTTCCGTTGGAAAGTTTATCTAAGAATCTCTGAATTCTTCGGTCAAATTTGGCTCTTACCTCAGGGTAAGTGACTAAATTAGTAAATGTATTTTTGTCTGCAATAAAATCATGACTTGAAACGATCTGATAGGCCATATCAGTTACAACAATATGGGGTTCGGAGCTGTCTACACCAGTAGCATAGCCTGAAGGTATTAAATTTGGCAGGTCCATATAACCAATGAATCGATTTTTCAATAGACTACTAACGCTAGACAATGATGGGGATGACATCCAGTCCAATGGTCCCGCGAAAGGTCTTAAATTGTTTTGTCTAAGTTGAAGGGCTGCAAGGCACAAATCCCCCAAACTATATATCGCATCGTAAGTTCCTTTTAAATCTTCTAATCTCATAAAAAGTAATCAGCTCCTTACATTAATAAAATATTAAATATTTACCTGTGTTATTAAATGCAAAAATAAAATAAATGATAGGGCTAATACGCTGTATTCAATAAATTTAATCTAAAAAATATAAGACCGTTATCACTTTATAGTGATAACGGACCTTTTTAAGGATTAAATTTTTTCGTGTTTTGATTAATATGTTTTCTAATAAATTTTCTACTTGTTATCTCCATAATTAATGGGTTAGGAAGTCGATAATCAACAGGTACGGTATCTTTAATTTGCTGAAGGACCTGATGATCAACTACGACTTCTGGATTGAATACTTTTGATTCAAACAAAGAATTATATTGGTCGGCTTTCATGGGCTCAAAGATTTGTAGGGTCTTTGGATTAGGTAACTTAAAGTCTTCAGTCAAGACTCCCTTAATTGGTTCCCAAACTTTAGAATCCACAAATATATTTGGTGTAGGAGTATTTGTGGAAAATAATAAATGATACAAATCACTGTTCATTGGTTTGAACGTCATCTCCGCAAATGGGTTGGGAAGTAAATATTTTTCAGGCACAGAATGTTTAATGGTTTTCCAAACCTCTGAATCCACGAATATTTCAGGTGATTTTATAGGTGTTGAAAACATCGAAGAATAGGAATCGGCTTCCATGGATTTATAGGTTCTCTCAATAAAAGGATTGGGCAGTATATAGTTATCAGGAGTAGTATTTACAATAGATTCCCATATTTGAGGATCTACAAATACTTTAGGAGAAGGTACCCTTGTGTGAAAAAGGGAATGATAAACATCGCCTTTAAATTTTTTAAAGGCATTCAATGTGTCTGGATTAGGGAAAACTAATTTTTGGGGAACCGAATCGATAATTTTTTCCCATTCTAGGCTGGAAACAAAAACATTTGGACTTGAGACTGGGATAGAAAACAAAGAATTATATTCATCCGAATTTATTAAAAATATTTTGGAGTTACCATCGAAAGGCTGACTAAATTGCACCGTTTTTTGGGTTCTTGACCAAGTTTTTTGAGACTTTGACCAGATTTTTTTCAACCAAATCTTACAATTGGAGAAACAAACGAGTAGATATTGATTAATTAATAGGTTCAGATGCTCCATTACTCTCGTCCTTCCCACGTTTGGAAATCGCACTCTTATAAATTTCGATTAAATGTTTAACTCCTTTATCTAAAGACCAATGAGTCATACCCCATTTTTTGGCGTTGGCCCCAAGTCTATTTCGATATTTTTCATCTCCAAGCAACAAATTTATTTTTTTGCAAAGGATTTTAATATCTCCTGCAGGAGTAATCAACCCTGTAACTCCATCCTCAACAATTTCTGGCAATCCACCTACATCATTAACAATTATGGCTTTACCAGCAATTTGGGCTTCTATTACAGATAAAGGCTGATTTTCTAGGAGACTAGGCAGAACAAAGATATCTGATTTTGCTAACAAGGATGGAATATCATCTCTTTTTCCAAAAAACAAAATGTCATCTTCCAAACCAAGGTTTTTACTTTGTACTTTTAATTCAGCTTGTTTATCGCCGTTACCAACAATCCAGCATACCCAGTCTTTACGTATTTCTTTTAATTCACCTAAAGCAGATATTAAATGATCGACTCCTTTAAGTTCTACCAACCTGCCCGAATAAATAATTACTTTTTTGTCCTTCGGACGTATTATTGATGATTTTTGCTTCGACCGTTTAATAAAATTCTCAGTATCAAAACCATAATGCAGTACTTTAATTTGTTCATTTGGAACCTGAAATTCATTTGTTAATATATTTTTTAGCCACTCATTTGCAACAATGGTGACTTCTCCAGATGTAGCTCCTAGCCGCTCTAGCTCATCATAATATACTCTAGCCATATACGATGTATTTGATTTATGAATTGTATTCAATTGATACCTTATTTCATGAGCTACAGAACCATGAAGAGTAGCAACCAGAGCTGTTTTTTCAGGCCTAACCCTATCTATGGAGGCAGTTGAGATTACGTCATGTGTATGAATCACATCATATTTTTCCAACCCTAAATAGGCAGCGCTTAACTCATAGACGTATCGGTGAAATTCAGTATATTTTACTAAATCATTTGCATAAATCGCGGGGTAGGTTTTTTCGTTTAGTTTTGCATTTAATAATGGGAGAAGCTTATCGCTATCTACTTTTCGGTTTTCATTTACAATGTAAACAGAAATATTATCCTCATCATAACCAAGCATATCAACCTCATGACCCAATGATTCAAGCTTTTTCCTAAGTTGAACCATATAACTCCATACTCCTCCTACATGTGGAATAGGCCAATAGGTTGCAAGCAGTATTTTCATTTACATCTCTCCTATATCTATTGATATATCATAACAATATGGGAAGATACTCAATATGGTATAGGCCGTTAACTTAGTTTAGTTTTATATTATATATTTTTTATTTAAACGACTTATAAAAACGATGTCCCTTTTTAATAATCCATTATTTTTATTTCAAAGGGAATAAGTGCAAAATGGGCATATGTATTAACTTAATAAAATTTCAACTCGTCTATCTATATCTCATTTTATATATTTTACATATGTTGTATTGAAATATTATAAGGAGGAAATATAATGGGCCTAAAAATTATTAAGCTTGCCGTTACATCTGATAAACCCCTCCCTTAAGACCACTTTTGAGACATAACTTTTCACAAGATGACATTAAATAAATAAATGAATAGGAAATAAAGGCTACTAAAAAAAGCGTTTTAAACACCTTTTGAGTTAGCCTTATTTTTTTCAAAAATATTAGACTATTAAAGTATTTTCCTACGGGTCTTCTGCGTTAGACTTTACCATGATCAGTTATTTATGAAGTTCTTTTGTTATTTCGCACTGTATAGATAATGGCTGATGTCCAACAAATTAATATTAAAGAGTAAATAATAATCATCCATACTTTCATTATTGAAAATGCATTAACTAAAACATGAACATTGGTCAGTATAATAAACCCTCCGACAATGACTCCTAATAAATACGAAGGTAATTTTCTTACTATCCATGCAGCAATGGGTGCTGCAATGACTCCTCCTAACATAAGCGTTAATACCCAAAACCAGTCAACTTCATCCCAACCTATTGAAATGAGAAAGCCTAAAGTGGCTGAAACAGAAACGGCAAACTCACTTGTATCCACAGTACCAATAACTTTCCTGGCTGAAATCCCATTTCTAGATAACAGAATTGGAGTTGTGATTGGTCCCCAACCGCCACCGCCAGTGGCATCTGCAAACCCGGCAACCAACCCTAAGGAAATCGATTGTGTATGGGAAAGTGAAATTGATCTATCCTCGCCAGTATAATTGAACTTAAACATAAAGCGGAAAAGGACATAACCTCCAAGAAATAATAAAAACAAAGAGATATATGGTTTTATTATTTCCCCTGGCAGGTTGCTTAAAAAACAAGCCCCAGCAAATGCACCAATAGAACCTGGTATTATCAATTTAAATACAGCCCGGTGATCAACATTACCAAATTTTATATGGGAAATGCCAGAGGCTGCAGTAGTTACTACTTCTGCCAAGTGTACAGATGAAGATGCAACTACAGGGGTTACTCCAAAGGCTAACAACAATGAAGTTGAAGTAACCCCATAAGCCATTCCTAAAGATCCATCTATAAGCTGCGCTAAGAAGCCGATAAAAGCGAAAATTATGAGTTTTTTCAATTTCTCCTCCTCTCAAAGTGTCAAATCCCTTTTTGTAAACCTCTTATCAATACCTCGATAACCTCTCTTCGGCTAAATGTGCTTGGTGGAAATTCACCATTTCTTAACAACTCTCTTACCGCAGTCCCTGACAGTATGTCGTGATCTTCTGAGGGATGTGGACATGTCTTGGTAGAAGCCATACCTTCACATTTTTTGCAGTAAAAGCTATGCTCGAAGAAGAGAGGGGTGATACCGAGCTCTTCATTTTCAAAGTTACTAAAAATTTTTTGGGCTTCATATGTTCCGTAATATCTTCCCACCCCTGCATGGTCACGGCCAACAATAAAATGGGTACATCCGAAATTCTTGCGTACTAGCGCATGGAAAATCGCTTCACGAGGACCAGCGTATCGCATTGCTGCTGGAAACACTGACAGGAATACCCTGTTTTGAGGGTAATATTTTTCTAATAAAACTTCATAACTTTCCATTCGAATATCGGCAGGAATGTCATCTGCCTTCGTTTCACCAACAAGAGGATTTAAAAAAAGTCCATCGACCGTTTCGAGCGCTGATTTTTGAATGTATTCATGTGCTCTGTGAACGGGATTTCTTGTTTGAAATCCAACTATGGTATTCCATCCATGTTCCTTGAACTTATTTCTTGTTTCTGCGGGATCTAGATGATAAGAAGCGAATTTTCCCTTTTCAGTTTTCCTCACAAGCCGGATTTGACCAGCCGCATAAACAGTAGGTCGTGCAAATAGTTTTTTAACACCTGGATGAGCCAGGTCGCTCGTCTTATAAACTTGCTGAGCCTCTTTCTTCTTGTCAGGAATATATAATTGTTCCAGTTTTAACACGCCATATACAGTCTGATCTTTCACCAATTTTACCCATTCACCTACCATTAGCTGCTCTGCTTTCTCATTGCTTATAGGCAGGGTAATTGGGATGGTCCAAACAGTTCCATCAGCCAGACGCATACAGTTTACAACTGAGTTATAATCTTTTTCATTAAAAAAACCCTTTAGTGGACTATAGGCTCCATTTCCGATTAGTTCCAGATCACTTAAAGCCATATTATCCATTTCAATTTCTTGATTAATAGAATCATAATCAAAAGTTGGATTGAATAACTGTACCAATGTTCCCCCATGTGGAGCAATTTGGCTCATGTATAGCCCTCCAATCATAGTTATTTATGGTCATTTGATGAAATAGCGAGCGTATACAAAACAAGGAAATTTTTCACCATTTTATCCATTGACCATCGATCTTTTGCCCATTCCTTCGCGCGGTTTGCAAACTGTGTCCTGATGTCGGGATTGTCGAGCAGATAATTTATGTGTAAGTATAGTTGATTGCTGTTTCCTGCCGCTGCCACCAATCCATTTTCCCCGTTTATAACCATTTCAGGCAGCCCTGCTGCATCGCTGACAATTACCGAAACACCGCTAAGCTGTGCTTCCATGACAGAATGCGGCTGAGTATCCTGCAGGCCAGGGAGTACAAAAATATCAGATTGGCTAAGAAAATGCGATATGTCATCTGTTAGGCCTAAGAACTTGACTACATTTTCTAGACCCAATCTTTGACATTGGCATTGCAGTTCACCGTTTAAATCTCCTTCACCAAGTATCCAGCACTCCCAATCATTTCTATCCGCCTTTAACAGCGCAAGGGCATCAATAAGGTGGTGTATACCTTTTAAATAAACAAGGCGTCCCATAAAAAGAATAATTTTCTTATCTTCTGCAGGTAACTTTGTTGAAGATGGCTGTAAAAATCCTTCCACATCCATACCATATGGAAATGTAAACAGTTTATCAGGGGAAACTGAAAATTCGTTAATTGCATTATTACGCATCCATTTTGATTGCGTATGGATAAAGTCACTTGATTGGTACCCTAGAAATTCCAGTGTTTTATGGTAGTGGTACTCAAACGAGTCTAGAAGCTGATCCTCTGTTTTATGGGGATACAAGGTCTTTAGAACATAGAAAACTTCCCTTGATAGAAAGCCATGGGCACTGGTTACTAAAGGAGTATTTTTGGGCTTAACTCTACTCATCGCTCGTGCAGCAATTACATCCTGTGCATGAATGAGGTCATATTGGTCAAGTCCATAATACAACGAAGATAATTCCAAGCTGTACCTGTAAACCTCAGTGTGAAAAATCCAGTAGTTTGAATGTAATGTAGGAAATGTTAGAGTGAGGTGTTCATTAATATAGGAAGATAATTGTGAGATTGAGATTTCTGGTTGATGGCCTATTATGCGGTATTTGGTCGTGTCAGGAGTATGGCTAAGTATATCAACTGTATGCCCTAAACGCTCTAAACGATCTTTTAGACGTGATACAAATGTCCAAATCCCTCCTGAATAAGGAAGCGGATAATAAGACACGAGTAAGATTTTCATCTGCAGCCTTCTTTCATCAATATTGTCATCGAAACTTTCTCTGTTTGGAAGGGACCTGTTAAATAGCTAACACTCCATTGTAAGAAATGTCTCTGTTTAATTTATGGGATACCATTAGTTACTTGATGAAATCGCGTGCTTATACAAAGCAACGAAATTGTTCACCATTTTATCGATTGACCATCTGTCCTTTGCCCATTCCTTCGCGGAGTTTGCAAACTGTGTCCTGATGTCGGGATTGTCGAGAAGATAATTTAAGTGCAAGTATAATTGATGGCTGTTTCCTGCCGCTGCCACTAATCCATTTTCCCCGTTTATAACCATTTCAGGCAGTCCTGCTGCATCGCTGACGATTACCGGAACACCACTAAGCTGTGCTTCCATGACAGAATGCGGCTGAGTATCCTGCAAACCGGGAAGAACAAAAATATCTGCTTGTCTAAGAAAATGCGGGACATTATCCGATACTCCTAAAAACTTGACATCGCCCTCAAGCCCCATGTTAATACATTGTGCTTGTAACTCATTCTGTAACAATCCTTCACCAAGAATCCAGCACTCCCAATCACTTCTGTAGAGTTTTAAAATAGCAAGTGACTCTATAAGATGCTGTAGTCCTTTAAGGTAAACCAGGCGGCCTGTAAAAAGGATTACCTTTTTATTAGGTGGACGGCTAATGGACGTTTCGACTTCTGAACGTTTAAAATAGCCTTCAATATCCATTCCGTATGGAAAAGTAAACAGCTTGTCAGCTGAAATGGAAAATTCATTTATAATTTTTTCACGCATCCAGTTTGATTGAGTATGGATATAATCACTACAATGGTAACCCGAATATTCTAAAGCTTTATGATACTCATACTCAAACCTGTCTTTAATTTGATTATCGGTTAAATAGCGGTTCCCCGTTTTTAAATGGTAGAATATTGCCCCTGAGAGGTTGCCGTGTGCACTGGTAACTAAAGGAATATGCTTTGGTTTTACCCTGCTAATGGCACGTGCCGCGATGACATCCTGTGCATGGATAATGTCGTATTGGTGAAGTCCGTAATACAAGGATGATAACTCCAGGCTGTAACGATATAACTCTGTATGGTAAATCCAATAGTTGGAGTGTAATATGGGGAAGGCTTCCGTTAATTTTTCCTTAATATAAGGAGACAGCTGGGAGATTTCTACTTCTGGCTGACGTCCAATGATACGATACTTGGTAGCTTCAGGATTATGGCTGAGTACATCCACTGTATGCCCTAAATGTTCAAGCCGATTTTTTAATTGCGATACAAACCTCCAAATCCCGCCAAGTGCAGGAAGTGGATAATAAGAAACCAGTAAGATTTTCATTTTATTAACCCTTCTTTTGGGGGACAAAACTTTTTGATCGTTTCTGCTAATTCAGGATCAGGAATAGTAAGCTCCAATGCCGAACTTTCCTTTAAATGTTTCCAAAGGTCAAAATCCTTTACGGATGAATTCGCAGATTGCTGCTGTTCTGTCATTTAAGCCACCCTTTCAGTATAATAAAGTTTGTATATTTTATTATTGGTCATTCATTGACGCTGTGAATGGAGTAAATAGCATTCATATCATAATCCTCAAGTTGCTGTTCCCATAATAATTTTTCATTCTTTAAATCATAGCAAGCAATTCTGGTCGGAAGAACTCCGTACTCACCTTCCCAAAATACTTTCCCGTCAGGTGCAGTTTTTCTCACCGGCCGTATTCTTGTAAAGCCGACAACCACTTTATCAGAATTCAACACTTTAATTCCTCTGCACCAGCCGAGTGGATTATTTGTGTTTGTCATATTGTTTAAGTTATACGTTTGTTTGGCTTCATGATTATGAAGGTCAACTTTGACGACATGTCCATCAACCTGGGTAAAGTAAAGGGAATCTTCGAAGACAACGCCATCATGTACCAGCGCTCGTCCAATATCGATGCGCTTATTGGAGTTAGTTAAGCATATGGCATCCTTTTGTAAACAGCGGGTGGCCCAAATATCATCATTGATTTTAAATACATAATTTGGGTGTGATTGATGGGGCTTTGTAGATGCGACTTTACGATAATCAATGTTACGGGAGAATCGCTCCCAGGTATTTCCGCCTAATACATTCCACTCGTTTAAAATTTCTCCTGTAAAAGATACTTCAAGAACCGTATCTAAGCCGGTAATGACAACCAATAAATTCCCTTCTGCAGTCGGACGGACATGATGAACATCATTAAAACATGGGAGCGAGAGGTAGTTGACTAGTTTAAAATCAGGAAGAGAGTATACTAAAATTTCTGTTTGCGTGCCCACATATAATAAATTATTATGATCTGTACCAGCTGAAAATAAGACAGAGGGGTTTTCTTCGCTGCAAACTCCTGAAGGAGATATATATTTAACACATTTTTCAGCTATATCTTGTTCTGGACATACTTTCAAGATTAATCCCATTTTGTATTGTTCCCAGTCTTTAAGGATTTGGTTTTTTTGCTTCGCTCCGACAATATAGAATTTTTCCAACAATCTCACCTTTTTATATTCGTATATTTTACGTATTGCTTTATTTTTTAGAAGGTCACTTGTGTCCGCAAGTGAACGAGCTTTATCTTATAAAAAATCACGGATGTACTCCTTGAGGAGGGGACGATATTTGTTGTTAAGAAAAGCAATTTCTTTTTGTATTTGTGGTTGATATTTTTTTGTTCCTGCCTCTTCGTGTGACCTGAATTTAAGGAGAACTTCATCTAAATAGTGGATTGGATAACCATTTAAAAACATCCGAAACCACATATCATAATCATGTGTATAACGCATGTCGGGATTGAAATATCCAATGTGATCAAATATCTCTTTCTCCATCACCACACTACAGCCATTTACAGGGTTCAATCTGAGGAAGGCCTCATAGACCTCTCTTACATTTGAAAAGCGCGGGCATGTCCACGAGATTAGAGTGTTATTATTTTTGTCAACGTAATCATAATTTGTAAAGCTTGCCTTTGCATTGTGTTTTTCCATGAAAGCGACTTGATGGGAAATCTTTTCTGGCAGAAAATAATCATCTGAACTCAACCATGCGATATATTTCCCCGAAGCAACACTTATACCAAGATTTAATGCTGTAGCCGTACCTCCATTTTCCTTTTTCAGATAATAAAAATCCCCTTGGAATGGTTGAAGCTTTTCCGTGTATTTCGTCGAACCATCATCAACAACAATAATTTCGATATTCGGGTACGTTTGATTCAGCGCACTTTGTATGGCCTGATCTACGTAAGAGCAGTTATAAAAAGGAATAATAATCGAGACTTTAGGTTCCATTTCTCCCCCTCCTAAATACATGTATTTAACTCAAAACTAAGGAAACATAACCATTGCTAACTTGCACAGACAGTGTCTGATAAAAGGGGCATGCTTAACTATTTGATGAACCATGCCCCTGATGAAAAGTAAGTTGAAAAATAATTGGACTATTATTGTGAACAGAGTTATATAATTTATTTTTGTTACTACACCTTTTGCTTCAAAGTACTAAAAACCCGTAATTATCCTAATGGCTGGTCCGAATAAACAGCAGCATTAAAACTTTCAGGGCCAACACGTACAGTTCCCACTACATTAGCGCTGACAAAAGCTGTATAAGCTAGTCGATTATCTGACGGAATAGGCACTCTAAAATCAGAAGCAGTAAAAGAAATAACTTGTGGTCCTAATATAGATACCTCAAGAGCTTCACTAGCAGAATAAATGACTAAATCAGTCGGGGCCAATCCCCTTACTATAGTAACGGTAACAGTGGTTGCAACTGGAAGAAGGGGTAGTTGAACAGTGACTGTTCCATTTAATTGAGTCCGAAGCAGCCCGGTTGCACCGTTTGTTAAAAGTACTACTCGTCCAAAAAGTTCTTGTTCTCCTAGTAAGATAGGAACTGAAATGGAATTAGCATAGCTTGCGTTTTGTGACGTTCTAGCGTCTATCAATCTAGTGATAAAATCACCCCCTTTCAAAAAGTTTTAATACTCTAACATGGTATGAGCAGAAGCTAAAAATGCATGGACATTTGTTTGAATAGGATAAAAATATATTTTATTAATGTGTGGGTGTCTTAAACCCTTGTCTCAAATGAAACATATACATACCATATGTTCGAAGATCAGGAGGAAAAAATATGAATATACTTTTTGTTTTTTATGTGCCAAGTGGTGGAGTAGAAACATTGAATCGTCAGAGATGTTCCGCACTCAAGAAATTGAACATCACTTGCCACTTCTTGTATTATCGGAAACAGAGAGAATTGGTAAATAATCATGATGCACCAACCTTTATTACAGATGACGACAACGAAATAAAAAAAATAATAGATGAAGGAAAATATACAGCAATTATTATTATTTCAGATTATCGGGCGATAAAAAGATTTAGGGACCTAGGGTACACTGGTAAAATAATTTTAGAAATTCAAGGATATGGCCCCAAACATGTTGCAAGGTCAGAGCTTCAGAATGCAATACCTTTTGTTACTGGTTATGGTAATGGAGTATTAAACCCAAAAACCCCTCATATCGTGGAAATTTTTAATGAGTTTTATCCAACCTTTCCAAAGTTCGCCTTCAATAATTGTTTTGATACAAGTCAATTTAGCTACCAATCACATCCGGTTAACAGTCAACCCATCATTGCTTGGACAGGAAGAATTGAGGATAATAAAAATTGGAGAGAATTTCTTCAAATTGGCTATCAACTCATTAACCAATATCATCCTAATTTACAATTGTACATGTTCGAAGACCCTACGTTATCAACAGCAAAAGATAGAGAGGATTTTCACCAATTAATTCAAGGGTTGAATCTTGGAAACAATCTTACAATCCATTCAAATATTCCCCATAAAAAAATGGCTGACTACTTTTCGATTATTGGAGATTCAGGCGGCTTTCTTTGTTCGACCTCTAAAGTAGAAGGTGCCCCGTACGCAATTCTCGAAGCAATGAGCTGCAGATGTCCGATATTAACCACAGATTCTGATGGAGTCAGAAGCTCCATTATTCATAACCAAACTGGCAAGTATTACACCATTGGGAATATTGAAGAAGCAGTTCGAGAGGCTAATGAACTTATGACAAATCAATACTTGCGGGAATATATACGTGGGACAGCACTTACACATGTAAAACAAGAATTTAGTCCAGAATTATATAGCAGGCATTTTGCCGAAATGTTAACCAGTTTAGGCATCGTCCTTAAAAAATAAAATAAATAAGTTTCTCATGCCCTTTTTAGGTCAGTGTTTAGGAAAAAGTGGAATGTAGTTAATCCTTAAAAAAAATGAACCGGTTTAGTACGGATGATGTAATTCACCCTGCTAAACCGGTTTTTTAATATTAACGGGAATCATTTATTTTTGTGTTCCATCCAATTCTTTAATGCTAATAACATCGGTTTATAATCTGGAATTACATATTTAAAATCAGTTCTAGTGTTTTTAATCGTCCGATCAAGCACGATAGCTTGATCAGGGATGATTTCAACATCATTTTTACCAAAAACATCCTGAATCAATTTTAATAATGAATACTTTGAAATTTTTTGTTCTGAACCCAACTGATATAAACCTGTAATCTGGTTCGTGATTAATTCTTCTGTTACCTTAGCTAGTTCAAGAGTTGTTACTCCATTCCATAAAACGTTTTTATACCCTTTTATTTTTCCTGTTTGTTTCATGAACCATAAAAACAATCCAATTCCATCCTCTTTCATTTCTGGACCAATTATGGAAGTGCGTATTGTCAGGTGTTTATTACTAATAATTTCACCCAATTGTTTAGATTGGGCATAGACTGAAGTACCATCCGGAAAATCATCCTCTGTATATTCTCCTTTTAATCCCGAAAACACACAGTCTGTACTAATATGAATTAATTTCCCATGTTGGCGCTCGATTAATTTTGCTAATTGATGAGGAAGCAAACTATTTACCTGGAAGGCAAGAAGAGGGTTATTGGCTGCATGATCATTTAAAATACCAACACAATTGATGATGATATCAGGTTTTAACCTTTCAATGGTTTCTTCAACTCTTTTAAAATCAGTGACATCCAAATAAATACTTTTTTTATCATCGGTATCCCTTGAAGTATAGTGTACCTCATATTGTGGTTTGTCCATAAAATATTCAGTCATTATATGTCCGGCCATACCTTGTCCACCAAGTATGAGTATCTTCATTTAAATAAACCCGCCATTAAGTAGCATTTCTTTAATTTTGTCTTTACTTAATAATCCTGTGCTGGAATTATAACTCTCTAAATTAACACGTTTATATCCAGTATAATGCTCCTTTAGACCTTCTATATGAATGGGAGGTAGAATAACAAAATACTCATCATCATAAATGTAAGTCATATTACTTTCATACTTAGAAAGAAGTTGTTCATGGATTTTTTCGCCAGGGCGTATACCTAATGTTTCAATCTGAACATTTTTCTTAGCTGAAGCATCTATTAAGACATGGGCAAGATCGAGAATTTTGCATGCAGGCATCTTCATGACGAAGATTTCCCCGCCAACGCTGTCAAGGGTTGCCTTAAATACAAGTTTTATAGCCTCGTGGACTGTTAGGAAAAAACGAGTCATTTTTACATCTGTAATCCCAATCTTTTGCTTCTCATTAATTTGCTTTTTAAACACATGTATCACACTACCGTTTGTTCCTAATACATTACCTCCACGTATACATACGAACCTTGTATTGGTATTTCGCAAGTTTGAATGAATAATAAGCTTCTCTCCCATAGCCTTTGAAAGTCCGTAGAAATTGGCAGGGTCTGAGGCTTTATCAGTAGAAATATAAATAACTTTCTGGACTTTACATTCTATAGCTGCATCAATAACATTTTGTGTTCCGGTAACATTCGTTTTCATTGCTTCAGCGGGCTGATCCTCACATACTGGAACATGCTTTAAAGCCGCAAGGTGGAACACATATTTTACATTCTGACATGCCTCAAATAATGCATCCTTATCTTTAATATCGCCAATGATAAAATTCAATTTTGGATTATTGTCAAATTCTTGCTTCATCTTGAATTGATTGGATTCATTCCTTGAATAAATTCGAATTTCTTTCGGATTGTGTGTTAATAGCTGCCTGACTAATTCATGGCCCCATGAACCAGTACCGCCTGTCACCAGTACTATTTGGTTATTAAACAACTTTTATGCCTCCTAGTAATAGTTTAATAATTTTGTCTGCCACATTTTTATAAGCATAACCCTCTGGAAAGGACCATGTTTTCGGCAGATTTACCATAATATAAACACAGGCTACAATTTGATTCGCATCAATACCCGAGAGGATATTGCTTCCACACTCGATCGTTTCAGGTCTTTCAGTAGATTTGCGAATTGTAACCGTTGGAACATGAAACAAACAGCATTCCTCTTGAACAGTACCGCTGTCAGTTAATACGCAAAAAGCATTTTTTTCGAGTTTTATAAAGTCAAAGAAACTAAATGGCTCATGGAATTCCACTAAAGGATGAACGGTTATAGCTGAGCTGCTTTGTATGCGAGATTTAGTACGGGGGTGTAAACTGCATATCACTCTTTTTTTATAGGCTTCTGCTACAAGATTGATTCCTTTAATAATCTCGAGTAAACGATCTTCATGATCCACATTTTCAGCTCGATGGATGGTAACTAAAAAATAACTCCCTTCTTTTAAATTTAATTTCTCAAGGATTTTACTTTGCTCTATTTCGTCCTTGAAATGCTCTAAAACCTCATTAATGGGATTTCCAGATACAATAACCCGATTTCTAGGGATTCCTTCATTGATTAAATTCTCTTTGCTTTGAGGAGTATATGGGAAATTAAAACTCGATATTGTATCAATAATACGACGGTTTTTTTCTTCTGGTACTTCAAGATCGAAACAACGGTTTCCGGCCTCCATATGAAAAACAGGAATTCCCATTCTTTCAGCTAGGATGGAACTTAACCCACTGTTTGTATCACCTAGTACTAATACTTTATCAGGCTTTTCTTTTATGAAAATTGTCTCTAAATTTTTATACATGGTTGATAATTGCTGCCCAAGGGACATTTGTTCATCAGACAAAATATAATCGGGGTCTCTAATCCCTAATTGCTGGAAGAATATATCACTTAATGAAGATGTATAATTTTGTCCTGTGTGTACTAAAATATGCCTTTCAGCATACTTATCCAATTTTTTTATAATGAGACTTAAGCGTATAATTTCAGGCCTTGTCCCTAAAATGGTCATGATTTTCATCATCCACCCCCTACATATAATTAGTTCTTACACTATGCCCCTTTTGATAATTACTTTATAGATTATTCATTTATTTTATATTTGCTATAGACATATAAATTAATTAATTTACATCGATATCCATAATCAATATTCCTCTCAAAAAATCCAGGGAGATAAATAAATTATTGTTGTTCAAAAGGACAAGTACCCTATACCAATTTATTCTTCCAAAATACAATATTAGATAGTTATTTTTAAGGGAGATGTGGTAATGAAAGTTTTGCTTGCAACGTACTGGGCTGTTCCACACCTAGGTGGAGTTTGGACCTATATGGTTCAGCTGAAAGAAAAAATGGAGTCTTTAGGACATGAAGTGGATTTACTGGGTTACGGTCATGATAATTCCTATGTACACATGGTAAATAAAGAACGAAGGGTAGAAAAAAGTGAGTGGTTTTCCCTGCTTAGCGACAACGCTGAAAGCTTTATTAGTTTCCATATAAATCCCTTGGTGCAGTATACTGAAACTCAACAAAATTTTTACACGAAAGCCGTTAGCTACTTGGGTTTAGAAAAATACGATATAATCCATACACAAGATGTTATTTCTACAGCAAGTATTAATCGAATCC
The DNA here is from genome assembly GCF_051842875.1 of Neobacillus sp. C211. Classification (NCBI taxonomy): domain Bacteria; kingdom Bacillati; phylum Bacillota; class Bacilli; order Caryophanales; family Bacillaceae; genus Neobacillus; species Neobacillus sp. C211. The sequence goes on along the minus strand of NZ_JBPXRO010000022.1, from coordinate 5,069 downwards.
GCCCCGCACATACAGCATTAGTAGCTACACTTCATGGATGTGTAGCGCATGAGATAAGGCAGCAACTAACTACTATTCATAACTCTCCAACTTCTTACTTGGCAAGGGCATATTTTGATGAACTTGAACATATTGGGGCTACATCCCCAGAGTATACAATTGTTGCGAATAATTGGTTAAAAAATATTTTAACAAATGAGTTTAATGTACCAGATGAACAGCTTAAGCTATCTAACTATGGATATGATACAGAGTCCTTTATTAAACAAATGAAAGAGGAAAATTCCTTTCAAAAACCTAGTGACAAAAAAGTAGTCATTTATACTGGAAGACTTGTAGAACTTAAAGGGGTTCAGTTCCTAATATCTGCTCTTTCCAAGCTGAAAGAAATTCGTACTGACTGGGTGTGCTGGATTGTTGGAGAAGGTGATAAACAGGCAGAGTTACAAATTCAAAGCCGTACTTTGGGGTTAGAAGAGAACATTATTTTTCATGGAAAGAGAGATGATGTACCTTTTTTATTAAGTCTTTCTGATATTTTTGTTCTTCCCAGTCTAATCGAAAACCAGCCTCTGGCTGTCATAGAAGCACAAATTGCCGAAAGAGCTATAATAGTTAGTGATACAGGTGGATTGCCTGAAATGGTGGAGCATGGGGTAACAGGTATAGTAACTCCTGCTGGAGATTCAGAGGTCTTATGTAAAAATTTGAATTTATTACTCAGTAACGAAAAGTACAGAAAAATTATAGGATCCAATGCCCAGAAATGGGGAATGAAACATTGGATTCCGGAAGAGGCCGTTGAGAAAGTATTGAATGTATATCAAAGTGCAATCTCTAAAAGAAAAAAGACTAAGTAATTTATAAACGGCTGGAAACAATACGAGTAGATATTGTTTAATAACAATGTGTCCCTTTTTTAATCTTATTTTTTTCATTAAAATTTATATTTGCACCAAAAGGAATAAGTGTGTAAAAAAATGGGTATATGTATCAGATTTAAAGGATGACTCTAAAAAAGTGGTTTATAGGCCACCTTTCGAGTCAGCCTCGGTTTTTATTAAAAAACACAAGCTATTGAATTTTTTCACTAAATTGGCATGTTTTTGTTAAACCTTCGATAATTGAATATTTTGGTTGCCAGTTCAGTTCCATTTTTGCTAATTGATTATCAAGACAACTGTGATTGATGTCTCCTAATCGTTCCTGTTTATATTCAGGGACAACTTTTTTATTTAAGATGGTATTTAATTTTTCAATAAGTTCATTGATGGATATTCGTTTGTTTGTGCCAATGTTATATGTTCCATTTTTTTCTGTTTTTAGTGCGGCTAGATTCGCTGCAACGACATCCTCCACATAAATGAAATCTCGTGTATGTTCTCCATCTCCAAATACAACTGGGATATCATTATTCATCATTTTATTAATAAAAATGGAGATAACACCACCTTCGCCCTTTGGCATTTGCCGAGGACCATAGACATTTGCATATCTTAAAATTGTATATTTTACGTTATAAAGGTGTGCATAACAACGGATATAAAGTTCTGGTGTATACTTGGATATACCATAATTGGAAAGAGGATGAATCGGATGTTGTTCACTAACCGGCAAATTTAGTGGTGTACCGTAAACGGCTGCAGAAGATGAATAAATGAGTTTACTATTATACTTTTTGCATAATTCAATAATGTTAATAGTGCCTAAAATATTTATTTGTGAATCAAGGTTCGGATTGTGTATGGATGTTTGTACGTCTATTTGAGCAGCCAAGTGAAACACAGCCTTTGGTTTCACTTCTTCAAAAACTCCTATCATTTTCTGTGCGTCTAAAATGTCTGACTGATAAAACTTAGCCCTTGGATTAAGGAATTGTCGTTTTCCGGTCGATAAATTATCGATAACATACGTATCAAAACCTTCATTTATTAGCCTATCAACTAGATTCGAACCAATAAATCCTGCGCCCCCAGTGACGATTACATTCATTTCTTCTCCTTCTTTCATACTTTGCTTTTTCATTCCTCCTATTGTTATGAAAAAAGATTGTACATGGTTCCTCGGTTTTTGCAATTTTCACTTAAATAAATGCGTGAAAAAAGCAGATCCCTTAAATGGACCCTGCTTCTTATAGTCTCTCCTGGTTATAATTCTCTTTAGTCTGAAATAGTTGCCCCATTATTAGTTGTACCAAATGGTATAGGAGAATGTTAGATATAAAATCCAAGCTGTGGAACTTCAATAGCTTCATCAATTCAGATACAGTTTGAGCATTATTTCATATTAAAAGGAGTTGCTGCCAGAGATGACGTAGTCTGTTAGTTCTTTAGTGATCGTTATAACATTGTTTGTGTTGAGTAGATTATCAAGCTCACTTCTCCTTACAGTGACAAACTGAATTTTACTATAAAGATCACCTGCGAAAATAGTAAACAATAATATTCCATTTAGGAATATATTTTGAGTATCCCCATAGGTAACCGTTAGAGTTTGTGAAGGATTAAGAGTAAATGAGATTGTCCCATCCTGATTAACAGGACTTTCTCCTTGACGAATAAACAGTGTGATCTGTAGAGTGGCGGGACTATTATTTATAAATATTTTTTCAGCCAATTATTGGTTCCTCCTATTATATAATTTAGTTTTGTAACAATAAAAAATATATTAGAAAGATTAAAAACTCTTTCTAATATATTTATATGGTGAAGTAGACACGAAAGTGGTAATAAATAAGCCCTTTTATTATAAAAAGGGCTTCAGATTGTAGACAAAAGTAAGCATCGCTTGCATGGTCAATTTTTTTTAAGCCTCTTAAGGTTGTCCAACGCATACCATGCTTTTCCTTAGCATCCGCAAAGACCCATATCTTGAACAAGTGAATAGATAATTGAAAAATCAATAGCTGCTTCTATCTTACGAGACCGTGGACTGATTTAAAGGTCATTATTGATTTTATAACTTGTTGATTGGAACGGAAGGCGCGAAGACTCCTGCGGGAGTACGGAGCAGGGGAGACCCCGCAGGCGCTTAGGCGCCGAGGAGGCTCCCCGCTACGCCCGCGGAAAGCGAAGCGCATGGAGCGCAAATCAACAAACAAATTAACAAAGACATAAAAAAGACTGCCGGCAAACCCAAGTTTTTCGGATTTGTCGACAGTCTGAAGCCCTTTTATTATAAAAAGGGCTTTTGGAATAGCTTAGCTTTTTTAAAAGAAACCAAGAAATAAAATATCAATTATGGAAAATAAAGCTAACTTTTTGAAGCTCTTATCATATATTATTTTGTGGCAAGTTGGACTTTTCTTACTCTTTATTGAAAGGTGTGTAAAGATGGCAGACAACAGCTTTTTTAAGGATTGATTTTAAAAATCTTTATAAAAAACCTGTTCTAGAAATATACGATTACTTCATACAATGAAAAGATAATAAGGGGTAGAAAACACAGTAAATATTATTACATTGCAAAGATTGAAACTATGAGAATAAAAATAAAATATATAATTAATTAAAATATGAATTTATATCCAAAAAAAGAAATAGCCCTCTTCTACAAGCCATGAGAAGATGATCGTTTATAACATTAATAAAGGATATTCCTTTACTATGGAGGTAACTATGACTAAAAAACAATGTATAGCGATGCTATTAGCTGGGGGAAGAGGGACTCGATTAAAAGAATTGACCAATTATATAGCAAAGCCAGCAGTTCCATTTGGTGGAAAATATCGAATTATTGATTTTCCATTAAGCAATTGCAGTAATTCTGGCATTGATACTGTTGGTGTTTTGACACAATATCAACCTCACACTCTTCAAAATTACATTGGCGATGGCAAGCACTGGAATCTAAACCGAAAAAATGGAGGGGTCACTATTCTTCCATCTTTTCAATGTGAGTTGGGTGAAAGATGGTATGAAGGCACCGCCCATGCTATTTATCAAAACCTTCGATTTATTGAAAGTTACAATCCAGCGTATGTTCTAATTATTTCAGGTGATCACATTTATAAGATGGATTACAGTAAAATGCTTAAGCAGCATATAGAAACGTCGGCGGATGCCACCATTTCAGTCATAAACGTACCGTGGAGGGAAGCCAATCGATTTGGAATTATGAATATCGATCCCGACTCTAAGAAAATATTAAATTTTGAAGAAAAGCCAGAACAGCCTAAATCAAACCTTGCCTCTATGGGCATTTACATTTTTAATTGGAAACTGTTAAAAAAGTATTTAGAACAAGAAGAAAGAAAACCATTTTCAACTAAGGATTTTGGGAAGGATATTATACCTTCTTTGATAAATGATAATTGCAAACTATATGCATATAGCTTCAAAGGTTATTGGAAGGATGTCGGAACCATTCGTAGCCTCTGGGAAGCGAATATGGATTTACTTTCATTTAAAAGCAATCCAATTTTACAAAATGAAAACTGGACTATTTATACTCATGAAACTTCTCAGCCGCCATTGTATTTGGACGGAAAAGCTAGCACACACAAATCTTTAGTAAGTGAAGGCTGTAAGGTGTTTGGAAGTGTAGAAAATTCGGTTCTTTTTTGTGGAGTAACCGTGGGTAAAGGAGCTGTTATTAAAAATTCTGTTATTTTGCCCAATACTATTATTGGCGAAAATGCGGTGATTAACCAAGCAGTTGTGGGTAGTGGAACTGTAATTGAAGCCAATGTTAAATTGGGAGAAGAACAGCCGTTTAGTGAAATTACCTTAATTGGGGATAATCAAACCATTCAAGTTAATAAAATAAAAAAGGCTTTACTCCTTAATTTAAGTAAAGCACCCTTTAGTCATAATGAACGAAACGACTCCCATCGCTTAACGTAGATTGCACTTGGTCATAATGTTACTATCCATATCAAAACCAGGTGTAGAGCTACACACGAATAGGAGCTGATTATTATGAAGGATTGCCAAAAAATTTGTTTGTTTAGACGCCTCAAACATACATAAGTTAAATGTCAGAAATATTTAAAGCAGCCAAATGGCTGTCAGGCTGTCGAGAAACTTTCGACAGCCTCTTATTTTCTACAATAACTTTAACCATTCACC
>NZ_JBPXRO010000021.1:0-105468 GCF_051842875.1 Neobacillus sp. C211 | reverse complement strand
CTCTATATTAATAGAAGAAACACAATATTTTTTGTTTGTTTGAACGTTTTTGTTTGTTTAGTTTTCAAAGAACAATCTACCATGTCAGAAGCGACATTTATTATTATATCGAATCTCTATCGCTATGTCAATATAATATTTTAATATTTTTGTTCTCACTTTTAACGAATTTGACAGCCGTTAAAAGCAACTTCCCTATCATAACACCTTCAGTTTACATATGCAACAGAAAGTTTTCCTTTTTTATAGAGAGTTCATTTCCTCAGAAACCTTTTTTGAGATAACAATACCATATCTATTTATATCAACAACCAAAACCGGTTTCACATGAAGTCAAAGAATGACCCGTCAATTATAAATGAGAAAACCTGAATATCATAAAAAGACCTCCGAAAAGGTCCCTTCAAAGAAAGGCAGAAACCTTTATATTTAGTGAGGGTTTCTGCCTTTTTAATTTAAAATTGAGTTATCTGATTCGACAAAACTCGGGTGGTGAGAGGTACCGGGATTGGCTTCGGGATTAATGTTTCCCTTTTCCCTTTCCTTTTTCTTTCCCTTTCCCTTTCCCTTGATGATTTTTCCATTGCTCTTTTTGTTGTTTCGCTTCTTCTTTTTGCTTCTTCCCATTCCCACCATCTTCACTAACCTGCTTTTCTTTTTTAATAGTAGGTTTTGGTGGTACTTCCGCAGAATTGACCCCTTTAATATACAGTTCATTATTTACTTGATAGACACTGTTTGGCTGCTGAAAACGCGATGAATCTGTTCCAAATGACTGCATCATGGCTTTAAACATATACTGCGAAATTTTCTGCGTATTTGCGACCATATAGTTACCATTACCGTTTTGTGCGTATCCGGTCCAGACCGCCATTGTGTATTGCGGGGTATATCCTGCAAACCAGCTATCATTTGTCGCGTTGGTCGGGTATCCAAATTTAGCTCTAGTCTCTGCATCAAAATTGGTTGTACCTGTCTTCCCTGCAACATCTAGGTTAATGACATTCGCTGTTGTACCTGTCCCATCTTTTACGACTGTGCGTAACATATCCGTCACCATATACGCTGTGTAATCCTGCATGACACGTTTTGATTTCTCCGAAAAATTCACTACTTTACCATTCGGAAGTACCACTTTTTGGACAAAATGCGGTTTATTGTAGTTGCCGTTATTTCCAAAAGCACTGTAGGCCCCTGCCATGGCTAAAGGACTAACGGTATTGCTTCCAATCGCATAGGATTCATATACTTGGTTATCTTTAAAAGTAATGCCGAGTTTTTCTGCAAAGTTCTTTGCCCGATCCATTCCAACCTCCCGCATCGTGAGAAGAGCAGGAATATTATAGGATTTTTCCAGTGCACTCCGTATCGTCAGCATTCCGTGATATTGATGGTCCCAGTTGGAAATCGGCTCGCCGGTTGAATAGGAGGTATTCTGGTCATTGATTAGATGTGCAGTGGACCATTTCAAATTTTCAATCGCAGGACCATAATCAAAAATCGGCTTAAATGTTGAGCCTGGTTGACGTTTGATATCAACTGCAAAGTTGTTACCTAGAAATTCTGCTTTATAGTCGTTTCGCCCGCTGCCGATCGCCCTGACTTCACCAGTTTTGGTATCTAAAAAGACGAAAGCTCCCTGAAAACCTGCATCTGGATAGGCAATGATTTCATTGGTGTTCAACATTTTGTCTGCATAATCCTGTGCTTTTGGATCTAGGGTAGTATAGATAGATAATCCATCCTTACTGATGTCTACATCCTTCAGTTTACCCTTTACCTCTTTTACAACTGCATCTAAAAACGCTTCGTAAGGCATACTTTGTTGCGTGCTTTTTGTTACAAGTCCCTCAGTAACTGGAACTTTTGAAGCTTCCTGCAATTGTTTCTCTGTTATATAACCATCTCTAAGCATCGAACGTAAGACAATACTACGACGCTTTGTGGCTGCTTCTTTGTTTTCTGGGTTGGTCGGATCATAGTTATTCGGACTCTGCGGCAGTCCAGCTAACATGGCTGCCTGCGCGAGCGTCAATTTTTTCAAATCATTTGCTTCAATACCATAGTAACTCTTTGCTGCAGCAGCTACTCCGTAAGAGCGGTTTCCAAGGTAAATTTTGTTTAAGTACATCATTAAAATATCGTGCTTGGAATATTTCTGTTCCAACTGATACGCCAAGTCCCATTCTTGCACTTTTCGCTTTAATGTTTTCTCTGGAGTCAAAAAGGAATTCTTTATCACTTGCTGCGTAATGGTACTACCGCCCTGTGATCCGAAATCTCCGGTTAAGTTTACAAAAATGGCCTTGGCCGTCCTTTTGATATCGATTCCTTGATGCTCATAAAAATGGGAATCTTCTGTGGCAATAAACGCTTGCTCGAGCACTTTCGGAACTTGCTCATACGTAATTTTTGTTCGCTTTTCCTTCCCGTACTCATAAATAAAGTTTCCGTTCTTATCATAGAATTTCGTAGAAAGTGGATCCACCAGCTTAGAAGCATCCAAGTTAGGCGTATCCTTAATCATTGAAGCGAACGATATAGCTCCTGCTCCTGTCGAAACAAGTCCAAGTACGAGACAGACAATGATTACTTTTTTCAACAATGATCCTTTTCTCAATAATGATCCATTTTTCTTCGGTGTTCGCTGACTTCTTTGTTGATTCTGTCTTGCGTTTTCCGCTTGTTTTCGTTCCTCACGAGATTGATAGGTCTCTTCTGGCATTCTTCTTCTCTCCCATGTCTATTTATGGTTTCGCAAAGTTGATTTTAATGGAGGTATTGATTAGTTATTAAAATGGATAAGAATATTTAGGCCGTTGTACTTCCTTCACTAAGACGTATAAAGGGAAATCTTCTCCCTTCAACCAACTATTTATAGAACTTCGTAAGTGGTCTTACATTTATGAGGGAATCAGGAATAATTTTTTCTTCCAATTGGCTCCTAAATGTAATAGAGGTTCATAAGCTAGACCTAATAATACAAATAAGCCCTTACCTACTTGTGTAGATATGGGCTGTTTAAATGCCGCGAACTTCCTTAGAATCTAGCTGACAGTGCCTGTCACTTATTAATCGTTCAATCTTAGCCAAATTCCGAGGAGTGTCAGGCACCAGGATTAGGGAAGCTCTTTTATTTTAATTCGTAAATTCTGTTAGGTTTGTTATAACCTACAGATAAAACTGGTTTTTCCTTTGTACCAGAGATCGCTAATCCTTCACTCTCACCCGTATATGGAAGTTTAATGATGTTTGTGATTTTCCCGGTATAATCAATAACGGTTATTTTGTTGTTTGTATAGAAATAGATCTTTTTGTTATAAATCTCCATTCCTTGAGGAATTCCCTGATTTGAGACGGAGAACTGCTTTATGATCTTACCATTGAAATCAGTTAGACTAAAGGTTGGATTTCCTATATTGCTGCTTGCGGAATGAATCACTAATATATCGCTATCATTATCGATACCTAAAAGTGCTGCTTTTCCTAGCTTACTTAGGTCGATTTGTTTTACAATATATGGATTAGTTACATCCACATTTACTTCATAAACAATGACTGGATTATTTCCGCCTCCATTAGCTGCATAAATATGATTATCTTTTGGTCGGAACGATAATTCAGCACTATGGCCGATGGGTAGAGGGCCAGAGCTTTTTACTAATACACCCTTTTGTGTATACTTGTTTATCATTCCTTGATTGTTTCCCACATCGAACCCTATGTAGTAAAAACCATCATGGTATGCTAATCCTTGCATATTTGCTGTTGAATTAACCAAAAATGCAGTGGAGTCTGTTGCCTTCCAAGCAGTGGGGTTAACTGGTATCGTTGCTGGTTTACTTGCAGTTGCCTTAGATGGCAAACTTATAGACGTTACAGTAGCTATGATTAAAGCTGCCATAAGGATACTCGATAATGACCTTTTTGGCTTATTAATAGGTGAACACTTGTTGACTAGTAAATTCATTCTAATATATTTAGCTATTTCCATTTTAACCGCTCCCATTGAACTATCTCTTCAAATAAGGATTTTTTCCCATTGCTATTTTACCAACAATGCTCGATAAATTTCTACACAACCTTTTTACAATTTAAAAAATCTAACGACATTTCCACTACCTATTAAATCTCAATACTCTTTAGAAGTTTAATATGCCCAAATAAAGTTTCACCAAGTCTTGCTTAAATAGTTAAACAAATTGAAAAGGTCCTACCCAAATGATCAGATAGGACTTCATGTATTATAAAATTTTGGACTAAAAAGTAGCCGACATAAGCCGTCTGGCCGGCCAGAGTTAGCCCCAAAACAACGGCTGGAACTAATTTCGTTTGAACCAGCGCCGCCCAAAACGGTGGTGCTTCTCAAACTTGTATTATAATACCGCCGCTTTTTCATACTTTAACTTTTCAATTTCCTTATTGAGCTCTTCATCGCTCACAAAGCTGCTGTTTGCTGCTTCAAACTGAGCTAATGGAGTCGCAAATTGATTGCCTGCCTGTACTTCTGCTTCCATCATTAAGATCCGCTCTTCGGCACGAGCCACACCTCTCGCAATATCATCAGTATGGAAGGAAATCGTCGCTTTCTGAATTTGCTTCATCGACTGAGCCACATTCGCACGTGAAACTAACAAGATTTTCTTTTGCTGCATTTGGTTGTACGTTTCCTTCAGCTCGTCCAATTTTCCGATGAGGATTTGGGTTTGTCCCTTAATCGACTCGTATTGCTCCTCATATAGTTGTAGCTGGCGGTCATGGTTGAGTTTTTCTTGCACAGCCAATTTGGCCATGGCATCGTCCCCTTGTTCAATCGCCAGTTTGGCCTGACGAGTACGCTTGTCCACTAACGCTTTCGTTTCCGAAATAAGAGCTTCTTGTTTTTTCTCTACAAAAATTTGCCTAGCTAGGGCTTTCTGACCTTTGACAATTTCCTGTTCCATTTCCCTAGAATACTCATTTAACATCGCAATCGGATCTTCGATACCGTCTAAAAGTCCGTTAATTTCCGCCATTGTTATTGTCTTTAATCTTTTAAAAATACCCATATTATTCATTCTCCTTTTTAGTTAATAGATTTTTTTCCCATTGATCTAAAACGCTAGCATTCTGGTTAGTTACCGGGATATGCGAGCCTACCACAGAAGTGTTAATAAACTGTTGCATCGAGGAAGCTTTCGACTTCTTTCTGAGCCATCTTACGAATAGTACTAGAGCAGCTAGTCCAATAATTAGGAAGAGCCAAGGGAATCCTCCGTCATGGTGAGCGCCATTCATCATTTGGCGGCCCCCGCCAAATCCGCCACGGCCTCCCATTTCACCAGGACCATGTCCATGAGGACCTCTAGCATAAGCGCTGTTCCCTCCTAGTAGAAAGTGGAGTACGTTAATCACTAGTACCGTAGAGGCAATGATCACACCCCAGAAAATACCCTTTTTCACTTTTGTATTCATCTCTTTATCTCCTTTCGTTATCTGATGTAATGAATATTAATAGAGAATGGTGAAAACTTGGTGAAAAGAGAAAACTAGCAAGTAAGTTTTTTATTTAGGATTGAAATCTATCAAAATAAGTTTCAGTTTCTTACTATTAAGCTATTGCTTCTAAATTCGCTCATAAAAACACTAAATTCGCCCATTAAAGCCTAAAATTCGCCCACGAAACTTGAAGATTCGCTCATAAAACTCAAAAATTCGCCCATTAAAGGGACAAGCCGTTTTTAAATCATAAATGTCCTGTGGTGTCAGGCACCAAAGGTTATCAAAAAAAAGGCAGAAACCCTTTTTAGTAAGAGTTTCTGCCTTTTTGATTAAAAATTGAGTGAGCTAACTCGACAACTTTCGAGGCGCAAGGCGTCCCTTGCTACCCTATCACCTTAACAGATGCAAGCAAAATTCCAAATCCGCTTGTAGATGGGTTTTCATTAGCATTTCTGCTTTTTCTCCATTTCTTGCTTTAATGGCTTGGTATATTTGCTCGTGTTCGTCGATTAAATGGGGGCGGTTGTAGAATACGACTGTTTTACGGAAAAGGTAAATGATGGATGACATCCGATCGATAATATCAATCATGACCGGGTTATTACTGGCTCCGACAATAATTTCATGAAACCGCGCATTTGCTTCCATAATTTCCTCGACTGTTCCTGTCCTTCCTATCTCCACACATTGATGTAATGATTGAAGCTCATCTTCTTTTAAATAGGATGCTGCACACTGAGCGGAATAGCCCTCAAGGAGCATTCGTACTTGAAACATATTTCGCAAATCCTTTTCGGCCGGCTTCACAACTTTTTTATTCTCAATAAGCCCTTCATGCTCCAACTTTCGAATCGATTCCCGGATGGGTGTTCTACTGACACCTAATTCAGCAGCAATTTTTTCCTCGACAATTTTGGTACCACCAGGAAGTTCTCCATTTAAGATCCTATCACGAAGGATCTCATAGGATTGGTGGGAAGCAGGACGAGAACGATTACTTTCTAACACAATGTTCACCTCTATATCTCTTCAAACCTACATTTATTTTACCAAAATTCTTGTCAAAAAAATACAATCTACATCAGTTTCACTGATTTTTGTATACAGAAAATAATTTTATGTATACAAAAATTATAAATTCGTGTACAATTACTTTTGTAAACGATATCTGAAAGCGATTGCAGTTGAACGGATCGCTTAACTTATAAGATTTCAAATAGAATGAGGAGGAATTTATCATGGCACAAAAAGTTGGTTTTATAGGTCTAGGAATTATGGGGAAACCAATGGCATTAAACCTAATCAAAGCGGGATTCACACTTACGGTTAATGATCTAAATCAAGACGCCGTTCATCAAGTCGTTGAAGCTGGAGCAGTGGCGGCTCATTCTGCGAAAGAAGTAGCAGAAAACAGTGATGTCATCATCACGATGTTACCTGCCTCAAAGCATGTTGAAGAAGTCGTTTTAAGTGAAAATGGAATCTTGGCAGGGGCCAAAGCAGGTTCGGTCATTATCGATATGAGTTCAATTACACCTGAAGTCTCACGGGAACTAGCAGCAGCGGCAGCGGAAAAAGGTGTTGGCATGCTAGATGCGCCAGTCAGCGGCGGCGAACCAAAAGCGATTGATGGTACATTAGCGATTATGGTTGGCGGGAAAGAGGATGTTTTTGAAAGCGTTCTGCCGGTCCTCTATGGGATGGGGAAAGACGTTATCTTAGTTGGTGATCATGGCTGCGGTGTGACCGCAAAGCTTGCCAATCAAATTATTGTAAACCTTAACATAGCGGCAATGTCCGAGGCACTTGTCCTAGCAGCGAAAGCAGGTATTGATATTGAAAAAATGTACCAAGCAATCCGCGGCGGACTTGCTGGAAGTGCTGTTCTGGATGCCAAGGTACCATTGATTTTAGACAGGAACTTCGTGGCTGGCGGAAGTATTGCCATCAACATGAAAGATATTACGAATGTAATGGACACCGCCCATGAAATTGGCGTTCCACTTCCATTATCAAGTCAGTTGCTAGAAATTTTCCATGCATTAAAGGTCGATGGAAAAATAAAAGACGATCATGGCAGCATTGTCCGTTATTATGAAAAGCTTGCCAATGTTGAAGTAAAGAAGGCGTAAATGATGACTGAAACGAACAGAATATCCGCAGCGTACCTAGAAACCGTCCCTGAGGTGGACCGTCAGGCAGTCCATCAATTAGTTACCGAAGCACTAAAAGGCCTAAACAAAAAAATCATCGTCCTCGATGATGATCCAACAGGTGTCCAAACCGTCCATGATATCTCCGTTTTCACGGATTGGTCTGAGGAAAGTATTGAGCAGGGCTTTAACGAAGAGCAGTCCATGTTTTTCATTTTGACAAATTCACGAGGCTTTACAGCGGAAGAAACCGAACAGGCTCATCGCGAGATTGCCACTAACATTTTAACCGTAGCTTCGAAATTAAATCGAGAATTCCTCATTATCAGCCGTGGAGATTCCACACTTAGAGGACACTATCCACTAGAAACGACTGTTTTAAAGGATACACTCGAATCAGGTTCTGAGTTGAAAATAGATGGTGAGGTCATCCTGCCATTTTTCAAAGAAGGCGGTCGATTGACCATTAACAACATCCACTATGTTCAAAATGGTCAAGAGCTTGTGCCTGCAGGCGAAACCGAATTTGCAAAAGACCGGACATTTGGCTATTCCAGTTCTCATTTAGGAGAATGGATTGAAGAAAAGTCGAATGGGTTATTTCTCGCTAAAAATACATTATATATCTCACTCGAACAATTACGGGCCATGGAGATTGGCGCCATCACGGAACAGCTTCTTCAGGTAAACGATTTTAATAAAGTAGTTGTGAATGCAGTCGACGAAGTCGATGTTAAAGTATTCACGGCTGCCTTAGTACAAGCAATCAATGCCGGAAAGAACTTCCTTTTTAGAAGTGCGGCCGCTCTTCCAAAGGTCATTGGCGGAGTCAGTGATAAAGCACTGCTAACGAGAGAAGAGTTAATAATAGAAGAAACAGGGAATGGCGGATTAGTTATTATCGGTTCCCATGTGAAAAAGACAACGGAACAGCTAGAAAAATTAAAAGAGTTAACCACCATTGAATTTATCGAGTTTAATAGTCATTTAGTTTTACAACCAGAGCAATTCAAAGCGGAATGCGACCGCGTGGTAGAGACCACCGAAGCACTGATCCGTTCCGGTAAAACCGTAGCCGTTTATACAAGTAGACAACGGCTCGATCTTGGCGAAAATAAAAAAGAAGAAGAGTTAAAAATGGCCGTGACGATTTCTGACGCGGTAACAAGCATTGTAACGAGATTACAGGTAAAACCGAATTTCCTTGTCGCAAAAGGTGGAATTACCTCCAGTGATGTAGGAACAAAAGGACTAAGGGTAAGAAGAGCAACCGTTGCTGGACAAATTAGACCGGGGATTCCTGTTTGGAGAACTGGGGATGAAAGTAAGTATCCAGGCATGTCCTATGTTATTTTTCCAGGCAATGTTGGAACACAAAGTGATTTAAAAGCAGTGGTAGAGATATTAAGCACGAAGTAAATTGAACTGATCGATTGGAATGCCGTTCTGGCATTCCACACTTTCAAAGGGGAAAGAGGGAGAAACATGCCAATCGTTTATATTTGTATAGGGGTTGCCCTATTGCTATTATTAATGGTCGTCTTCAAGGTAAACGCCTTCATATCATTGGTTATTGTTGGATTACTTGTAGGGGTTATGGAAGGAATGACCCCAATCGAAGCGATAACATCCGTCACATCCGGTTTGGGCGGAACCCTTGGCAATCTCGTACTGGTTATTGGTTTTGGGGGTATGCTTGGTAAACTAATGGCCGATTCTGGTGGTGCACAACGAATCTCCACCACATTGGTTAACGCATTTGGAAAAAAACGAGTGCAGCTTGCAGCTGTTCTAACAGCCTTCATTGTTGGGATTGCGCTATTCTTTGAAACGGGCGTGGTTGTGTTAATTCCGTTAGTCTTCACAATCGCTGCTACAGCAGGTGTACCGATTCTTTATATTGGGATGCCGGTTATTGCTGCTTTGATCACCATGCATGGCTTTGTTCCTCCACACCCTGGACCAACAGCCGTTGCCGATGTTTACAATGCCAATATAGGTAAAACCTTATTATATGGAATTCTTATCGGTATTCCAGCAATCATTATCAGTGGACCATTATATACAAAGACGTTTAAAAAAGAAGAGTTGGAAGTTAAAATTCCAAAAGGACTTTTTAATCCTAAGCACTTTACAGAAGAAGAAATGCCTGGTTTTGGGATTAGTGTATTTACGGCCCTTATCCCTGTCATTCTGATTGCTTTCCAAGCCATCGTTGAAATCACGATGCCTGAATCATCACTTATTCAAACAGCTAAATTTTTAGGAAATCCTGGTATTGCCCTATTAATCGCTGTCATAGTCGCCATCTTTACCTTTGGTTTAAATCGAGGCAAAAAAATGCCAGAAATCATGAACTCGATCACAGAATCAATCAGCAGCATCGCCATGATTCTTTTAATCATTGGAGCAGGCGGTGCATTTAAACAAGTACTCATCGACAGTCATGTTGATAAATACGTTGCCCATCTGATGGAAGGCTCCACCATGTCGCCGTTAATCCTCGCCTGGTTAATCGCTGCGATCCTAAGGGTAGTCCTAGGTTCAGCAACCGTTGCCGGATTAACAGCAGCCGGTATTGCCGCACCACTCGTTGCCTCTGCACACGTTAGCCCAGAACTCATGGTGCTAGCAACCGGTGCAGGAAGTATGACCTTCTCTCACGTAAACGATGCCGGTTTCTGGATTTATAAAGAATACTTCAACCTAAGCATCGGTAAAACCATTCGCACATGGTCAGTAATGGTAACGATTGCATCCCTTGTCGGACTTGCTGGTGTGCTAATTATCAATATGTTCCTATAGGGAGAAACAAGATCAAAAGACCACCCCCGCGCCAACAAGCAAAAGGGTGGTCTTTTTATAGTATTTAATTACTTAGAGAATTTAAGTTTAATATCACCATCATAAGGTATATGCTCAACAGTTATGGTTATGTCTTTACCATCCTTATCTTTACCTTTTCTTTTATAGGTGAATTTATTTTTATTAAGCTCTGTTAGTTCAAGAACGGCACCATACTTCATTCCTAGGGAAACATGGGCTCTTATCTTATTTCCATGTACGACATCGAAATAGCCGTAATCACCGCGGCCTTCACCAGTCTTAGCATCAAAAAATTCATATTTATTTGTCTTATCATCATATTTGGCGAAACCTAAATAATTAGAATTATAACTGGATACATCGTTGCCATTTTCATCTAATGCCACGGTTCCTTGCCATAGGGTGCCTGCTAAAATTTTATCCCCATCAATGTTTGTCACTACTTCTCCTGTGGTTGTTTCCAACTTCTTATCCGGATCAGTAAAGGAAAGTTTTGTTTCTTTATAAGGAATATGATCAACAAATACCTCTACATTGTTACCATTAGCATCTTTACCCATTCTTTTATAGGTAAACATATCTTTATTTAGCTCTATTATTTTGACAACAGCTTGGTAACCCATCGATTCTGAAATTAATACTCTAACCTTCCCATCGTTGGTGATAAAGAAAGTACCTTTATCGCCACGACTTTCTTTTGTGGTTTTATCAAAAAATTCATATCTCGATGTTTCATTGTCATATTTCGCGAGACCAATAAAGTTGGCGTTATATTTTGTTAAGTCATTATTATCTTTATCATATACCTTTGTTCCTTGCCAGTTTGTATTGCTTAGTATACTAGCCAATTCCTGCCCTTTGGTTACCTTATTTTCTTTTTTACTATCTTTAGCAATTTGTTCTTGCTTCTGTTCACTTTGATTGTCTTGTGCGCTTGCATTACAGCCAGATAGTAATAATGTGAACCCGAGTAGTATTGATGATAATGTTTTTACTTTTTTGTTCATTTTGTAGTCTCCTTATTTCAATAGAATGAAAATACATCCAATAAATACTGTCAGCCACCTCCACATTAGAAGTTCATCAGCCTATGGTTAATTATTACTTAAATTATGTTAATACTTAATCTTAAACTCCCTCTAAATAATTTCTTAAAAAAAGATAAACTTTTTAATAAAATTTCTTAATATCCATAAAAAATACCGCCACCTTTGTGACGGTTACTAAAACAGATTATTTAATTTACACATTAAATCTATACCCGGCTCCCCAAACAGTTTCCAAGAATTTCGGATGTGCAGGATCCCTTTCGATTTTCCCTCGTATTTTCCTGATATGAACTGTGACAGTTGAAACATCTGCGGCCGATTCTAACCTCCATATATTTTCATATAGCTGTTCTTTGCTTAATACTTGATTCGGATGCATCACAAGAAACACAAACAAATCGAATTCTTTTGTTGTGAACGGAATTTCTTCTCCGTTCATATGAACTTTGCGCGCTGACTTATCAATGGATATTCCATGAACGAAAATGGTATTTGTTTTAGCCTGATTTCCTGCTAAACGTTCAAAACGCTCTAAATGTGCTTTCACCCTAGCTACCAGTTCACTTGGACTAAAAGGTTTGGTAATATAATCGTCTGCCCCTAAACCGAGACCTCGAATTTTATCGATCTCGTCCTTTTTAGCGGATACAAACAAAATAGGAATATTTTTAACAGCGCGTATTTGTTTACATATCTCAAACCCATTTACACCTGGGAGCATGACATCCAAAATAATTAAATCATAATGATTTTGGAGAGCTAGTAGGAGCCCTGAATCACCATTATGTTGAATTTCGACATTAAAATGATTTATTTCTAGATAGTCTCTTTGCAGTTCTGAAATACTAACATCGTCTTCAATAAGCAATATCTTTTTCACAATACAACTCCTTTCTTCTTTAAGGAAAAGAAGATACTAGTACCTTTTCCTATCTTACTTTTAGCCCACATTTCCCCTCCATGCTCTTGGATTATATGTTTTGTGATGGCAAGTCCTAAGCCACTTCCGCCTGTCTGAGAATTTCTAGATTGTTCTGCCCGGTAAAAACGATCAAAAATGTAAGGTAAAGCAGCCGGGTCTAT
Source organism: Neobacillus sp. C211 (assembly GCF_051842875.1). NCBI lineage: Bacteria > Bacillati > Bacillota > Bacilli > Caryophanales > Bacillaceae > Neobacillus > Neobacillus sp. C211. The sequence continues at coordinate 92,876 of NZ_JBPXRO010000021.1, read as the reverse complement.
CCCTTGTCCATTATCTTTTACTTGAACAGTTACATCATAAATTCCTTCAAATAGAGAAATGGTAATGTTCTTCTGGTCCTTATTCATATATTTTACACAATTGCTAATTAGGTTGGTCATTACGCGTTTTAATTTCTCCCTATCTGCTATTACACTTATCGGTTTGTCCATAAGATGAAGGTCAATTTGGATCCCTTGTTGGAGTAAATCAAGATGAAGGTCTTCTACGTAGTCTCTCATATATTTATCCAGTTCGACGGTTTCAAAAGTAAAGGGCTCTTTTTTCAAATCCAGCTTGGAAAATAAGAACAGTTCATCTATCAATGAATCCATATATCTTGCTTTTTGGTACACAGTTGATAAGTACTTGTCCATCTTCTGTGGAGTATTAGCTACACCGTCTTTTATCCCCTCAACATATCCAATAATTGAAGTAATAGGAGTCTTCAAATCATGCGAAATATTGGACAATAGTTCTTTTCGATTTTCCTCATACTGAATCTGGAGATTTACGGACTCTTTTAATTTTATTCTCATATCCTCAAACGTTTTATTTAATTGACCAATTTCATCATTCGAAGTAGCTTTGATTTCAAAATTTAGATCTCCTGATTTTATTCTCTCTGCACCTTCTCTAAGAATTGAAATAGGCTTGATGATGCTTTGTGAAACTAGATAGTTCAAAAGTCCAATAATCATTATAAACAGAACTAGCAATAGACCGAATAAAATTGGAAACAACTCCCGAGTCAATTCAGCAAAGGAGCTTGCCTTTCTCAATACAAAAATACTTCCTTTACTTTTATCTGGAAAATAGAAGTCAAACTTCACATAGGTGAAAAAAAAATCGTCAATTTTAATTGTATCTCGTGTATTAATGTTCGTTTCTTCAAACCCGGGAAGGGACTTAATCAATGTTTGCTTATTAAGAGCGGGAGAAGCGTACTCTATGTTTCTATTCTTTCTTACGACAATCTTAATATCTTGTTGTTCAATCTTTTTTAGTTCCTCTTGGTTTAGAAGTTGCTTAGGATTATTTTTAGCCAACAGCTTTAAGTCTAGAAACGCACTTTCCTCTACTGGTGTTAAGGGTTTTTGAACATAAGATTTTTTGTAAAAATACTCGATAGATTTTACATCACCGGTTATCGCAAAAATAAGTAAGAAACCAGCTGCTAAAAATAAAATGATAGAAATAAGGATTACTCCAACGTAGGACAACAGAAACCTCATTTTAATTGACATCATATTCACTCCAGTGTTTATCTCTTGCTCATTCTTTTATGGAAGTTCACCATTTTCGGCTTATTCTTGAATGGGAGATACTGTTTGCAAATGTACCATATCACATAATCCTTAAAACTTTCTAAAATATATATGAAAAATCCTTAAACATCTAACAATAAATGGTTTAAAAAGTAAAAGCATAGAATAAGGAAGATTTGTTGTTATCTAGTTAGAAATATATAAATGGGCCTATTTTTAAATTTACCAAGAACATAAATTCTTATTAAAGAAAACTGCTTCTACATAGAAAAAGCTATCAATTTCCTAAAATAAATAGGAACGATAGCTTTTTCATAAAAATAGTTGGTTATATGGTTTCTTTTATGGGCTCAATAAGAGTATTAACTGGCCGCTTTAATCCCAGATTCTCCCTTAATGTATTACCTGTATATTGTTTACGGAACAATCCACGTTGTTGAAGGACGGGAATCACGAGATCCACGAAATCATCGAGACCACCAGGTAAGTAAGGTGGCATGACATTGAAGCCATCCGCTGCCCCATTTTCAAACCATTCTTGCATATGATCCGCAATTTGCTCAGGTGTGCCCTTGATTTCCCGATGTCCGCGGGCACCGGCTATCCGTTGATATAGTTTGCGAATCGTCAATCCTTCACGATCTGCAAGATCCTTTAATAATTGGAAACGACTTTTCCCCCCATTTATCTGATTCAATTCAGGCAAATCTGGAAGTGGTCCATCCACTGGATATCCTGATAAATCAACACTTATCATGCCAGATAAAAGAGAGATCCCTGCTTCTTCCGGTATAAGTTCCTCGAGCAGCGCCTTATTTTCTTCCGCTTCTTCCTCCGTTCTACCAATAACAGGGAAAACTCCAGGCATAATCTTCAGGTCCTCTGGTGAGCGACCGTATTTCGCCATTCTTCCTTTTACATCCGCATAAAAGCTTCTAGCTTCTTCAATCGTTTGCCAAGCAGTGAATATAACCTCGGCTGTCCGCGCCGCAAGCTCCTTCCCTGCTTCAGAAGAACCAGCCTGGATCACAACCGGATGCCCTTGCACCGGGCGGGAGATATTTAATGGACCAGCTACGGAAAACCATTCTCCTTTATGATTAATGGAGTGTATTTTGGAAGAATCCGCAAATTGGGCTGCCTTTTTATCAATAATTAAGGCATCATCCTCCCAACTATCCCACAGCTTCGTGACCACATCGACAAACTCTTCAGCACGTTCATACCGTTTTTCATGAAGGAGCTGCTGTTCTAAATTAAAATTTTGGGCTTCTACGTCAGTGCTTGATGTGACAACATTCCACCCTGCACGGCCCCCGCTCAAATGATCAAGAGAGGCGAACCTGCGGGCAACATTAAATGGCTCATTAAAGGTAGTTGATACCGTTCCGACAAATCCGATATGATTTGTCACAGCAGCAAGAGCGGATAAAAGGGTAAAGGGTTCAAATAACGTATTCACAGTTTGGCCCAGTACCGTTTGATTTTTCCCTCTCACCGCATAGGTATCTGCAAGAAAAACCATATCAAACTTACCACGTTCCGCTGTTTGGGCAAGTCTTTTGATAAAATCAAAGCTCATGGTTTGATGGGATTCCGCTTTTGGATGACGCCAAGCTGCGACATGATGTCCAGGAATCATAAAAAATGCGCCTAATTTCATTTCCCGATTATTTTGAGTCATGATTCATTCCTTCTTTCCTTTATTGTTGATTTGAATTTGTTTTCCAGCTTGAAAATTTTCTTTCTAAGGATACCAATAGATAATTTATGGCCACACCAAGCAGTGAAATCGTAATAATACCTGCATACATTTGCGTAATTTGGAAGTTCTGTTGCGAATAATTAATGAGATATCCCAAACCTTCCTTAGCTCCAACCATTTCGGCAGCAATCAACACAAGAATGGATGATGATCCAGCCATACGTATTCCGGTAAAAATAGTCGGAATGGAAGCTGGCATAATTACTTTATAAAACAGCCGGTAGGAGGGAAGAGCCATGGATTTGGCGGCCTTAATGAGTAAAGGATCTACATTTCGAACAGCATTGATCGTATTTAAAAGAATCGGAAACGTACAAGCAAAAAAGACGATTGAAACTTTAGATGTTTCCCCAATCCCAAGCAGCAAAATAAAGACAGGTAATAACGCTAAGGCAGCTGTATTACGAAACACCTCCAGCACCGGATTTAACAATTCACTTGCCAGTGGATACCACCCAATGATAAGCCCCAAAGGAATGGAAACGAGGATCGCCAACCCAAATCCGAAAAGCGAACGGAGAATACTGGCCTGAAAGTGGGCATACAAATCACCCGAAATCACTAATCCCCACCAACTCTCTGCTACTTTTGTAAATGGCGGAAAGAATGTGGGATCCACTAACCCCATTCGGGGAGCAATCTCCCAAAGGATTAGTAAAAGCAAAATGACAATAGATTGTTTTACAAGACTTTGCACCCAATGAAAAGAAAAACGAATCCGATGGGATGTTTGCATTGGCGCTGTGAATGATTTACCAAAATCAGACATTTCCTCACCTCTTCTATAAAATAATTGAACTTTGTTAAGCTGATTGATCCTTATTCTCAACTGTTTGCGCTTTGACTACTTCTTCTCGGAGCAAATCCCAAATTTGGTGACGTGCATTTGCAAATGCTGTCGTCGAACGTAAATCCTCTTCGTGACTGGTTGAATGAAGCGGGTTTTCAATAATTTGTTTAATGGTTCCCGGTCGAGAGGTCATGACGGCCACACGCTGTCCAAGATACACCGCCTCATCAATCCCATGTGTAATGAAAACAATCGTCTTTTTGGTATGTTCCCAGATTCGAAGTAATTCTGTTTGCAAGGTTTCACGCGTCTGCGCATCGAGTGCAGCGAACGGTTCATCCATTAATAACACTTCAGGGTCAAACGCCAAACTTCTAGCGATAGCCACACGCTGCTTCATTCCACCTGAGAGTTCGTGCGGATAACGATCTTCGAAACCTGATAATCCAACCAGTGACAAAAAGTAACGAGAAATTTCAGCCCGCTCCTTTTTAGGAACACCTTTTGATTCTAAGCCAAATTCAATGTTTCCTTTAGCTGTCTTCCAAGGCAATAGCGCATACTGCTGAAAGACAATTCCCCGATCTAAACCGGGTCCCTCTATCGGTTTTCCATCCAATAATATCCGTCCGGAGGTTGGTTTCGTCAACCCGCCTAAAAGATCAAGCAAAGTTGATTTTCCGCATCCTGATGGGCCTACTAATGAAAGAAACTCTCCACTATTCACCGAAAAATGAACATTTTTAATGGCTGTAAATTCTTTAAGCGCTCCCTTTCCTTGCTGAGAATCCCTTACGTTAAAAACCTTGCTGACATGTTCAAACTGAATTTTTGCCGTCATCCTCTCACCTCATTACTTTTTTTCAATTTCACCCTTATAAGGATTAAATTCATTGGTATACAAATTACTTAGTTTCACTTGGCCATCTTTGAACTCACCATTTTTCTTTAGCCAATCGACCCAAATTTTAAATTCCTTACCCTGAATAACTCCACCTTTCTCCGCAATACCTGTACTTTTCCAATATTGCACCGTGTTTGTATCTTCCTTGCGCCCCCGTTTCTTAATAATGGATTCATAACGGGCTATCACTTCTTCTCGGGAATGGGTCTGTGCCCATTCAATGGCTTTTGCTGTAGCCTCAACAAACTTTTTCACCGTATGTGGATTTTGTTTAATGAATTTATCGGTAAAGACATAGCTGCCTGCTGTAAAAGGACCCAACAAATCATAATCACTAAAAAGCTTTCTGATCCCCCCATTTGTCACAGCCAGATCCCCTAACATCCCAGTCAAAACAGCGACATCAATTTGTTTTTGTCGCAGTGTTTGCTCTGTACTTACCGGTGGCAGAACAACTAAAGTCACTTTCTTAATTTCTTCATCTGTGAGTCCATTTTGTTTTAAATATTCTTTTAAAACGAATTCAGCATGAGCTCCCATTGTATTCATGCCAACCTTCTTTCCAATTAAATCGCGCGCATTTTTTATCGGGCTGTCATTCAATACATAATAGCCGGTATATGTATCCTTATCACTGCCGTAATAACCAATGACCGATTTTATCGGTGCACCGCTCGCTATCAATTTGGCAATGGCCCCATTAAATGCACCGCCAAAGTCGGTTTGACCGGTCGCTGCGTTTTGAATAGAGGCAGGCCCGCTTGTTTGATTTCCGATCCATTCAAGTTTAATCGGATCAAGATAGCCTAAATCCTCGGCTAACTCTGGATAAGTGACCGAACCCACCGATCCTTCATACCGGAGTTTCAGCGTTTCATAAGTGCCATTTCCTTTTTTTCCTGTAGCTCCGGTCTTTTTCTCCTGGCATCCAGCCGATATAACAACTGATAATACAATTAAAAATAAAAGTGCCTTGGTTCTCCAAATCTTCATAACGGGCCCCTACCTTCTCTTAAAATTAAAACCAACCGATCCAATCGGAAAATCCATTACCAGCCACGAGAAAAAAATTCTGATCCAACGTTCACCTTTCTACAGGCATGCCTTTTTCTAGATAAAAAAAACCGGAGACATCTCTTTAAAAAGAAAAGTCTCCGGTTGACCGGTTAATTAAATTCTAGATTTCCTATTGGGTTACTTGGTTTTCACTTATATTACCAATTCAATTTTCAGTCGTCAACGAAAAGTTTAAAATAAAGTTAATTTTTTAAAAAAACCAAAAAATCAAAATTAGTTATTGACAGATGTTTTCCAGAAAATTAAAATCACATTAAGCCGATATGAATTATATAAATTAAATTTACAAGCAATTGAATTGCTGACCAGTCACCTGGAAGCCAGAGCTATTATGCTCTGGCTTTCTTTCGTCTTATCGGTCCATTATTATAGCTGGCTTTTACAGCTAAAAACAAGGAGGAAATAAAATGAGTAATGTCAAAGAAGTTCAAAATGAAGCAGGAATTGTAGTAAAACAAGTGGCTGGACGTATTGGAGCAGAATTATCTGGTGTGAAACTTTCCGGAGAACTAGACTCCACTACAGTTAAATTTATCCGTGAAGCGCTGTTAAAGTATAAGGTTATTTTCTTCCGTGATCAAAATCATCTGGACGATCAAGGACAAGAAGCCTTTGCCCAACTGCTTGGTAACCCAGTTGTTCATCCAACTGTACCAGCAAAAGATGGCACAAACTATATATTAGAACTTCATTCCGAACATGGCGGCCGAGCCAATTCATGGCATACAGATGTAACATTTGAAGCAGCGTACCCAAAATTCTCCATTTTACGTGGAGTGGAGATACCAGAGGCAGGAGGTGATACCGTTTGGGCAAACACGGCTACGTCCTATGAAAATCTTCCAATAGAATTACAAAATCTGGCGAATCAATTATGGGCCGTCCATACCAACGCTTATGATTATGCTGCAAAACACCAGAATGTTTCTGATGAAGCGATCAAACGCCATGACGAAATCTTTACCTCTACCCTATATGAAACTGAACACCCAGTTGTCCATGTACATCCTGAAACCGGAGAGCGCCATCTTCTACTCGGTCATTTTGTCAAAAACTTCAAAGGGCTTTCTTCCACCGATTCGGCTCATTTATTCTCCATCCTACAAGGACATGTAACACAACTCGAAAATACGGTACGTTGGAAATGGAAAGCGGGAGATGTGGTCATTTGGGATAACCGCGCCACCCAACATTACGCAGTGAATGACTATGGTCATGCACAAAGAGTGGTCCGAAGAATAACCATTGATGGAGACGTGCCTATTAGTTTAGATGGTCGCCGCAGTGTCACAAAAACAAAAATTAAAAAAAATATATAAGTTTCTTCTATCCTATGAAGCTAAAGTAAAGGTAATCATGATCCCAAAACGGGACAGCGTGGGATCATGGAATTTCCACGGTAAAGCCCTCAGAAAAATTAAAAGCCTATAATTCTCTTTTTAAAATACGGAGAATTTAGGCTTTTTCACTTTACAACCCGCTCTGACAGACACCGAATCCGATTACTTTTAAATTCGCCCATAAAAACACTAAATTCGCCCATTGAAGCCCAAAATTCGCTCATAAAACTCGAAGATTCGCTCATTAAACTCAAAAATTCGGCCATTAAAGGGACAGGTCGTTTTATAAATAATAAATGCTCACTATTGAAGTGTAATTTTACATAAAATCTCATTTTAACGAGCTCCTCCATGAGTAATCCTCTCATATATTTACCTTGCCTTTTCAAATTCCCTTATAAAAGGGAATTTCTTTTGCTGTAACGTTCGAATTTTCTGGTATAATTTCATTTTAAGAATACAATTTGAAGATAGTAAGGAGAGTTTAATTTGGAAGGTTTTATTGGATTGGTTTTAAATATAATCCTCACGATTTATTTAGTGATTGATTCTCGTAAGCATGGTAAAAGCCCCATCCTTTGGGGAATTCTCGGATTCATTTTTGGGTTGATCGCTTTAGGTATTTATCTAATAAAAACCAATCGAAAGGTCATCGGTTGGATTATCACGATTATTAGCATAATAGGTTATTTAGCCTTACTCTTAGTCCTACTATTAGGTGCGGCGCTTATACTTGGGGGAGGATTTTCTTAATATAAAAATGAAAGCTCCACAGGGACGTTTCAGGACCAGTGATAAGTCCTCTTTATGTGTAAAAGATACGGATCATCTGCTATATGTAGATGATCCGTATCTTTTTTCTTACTATTTACGAGTAAAACACACATTTTTTTTTTGAGTAATTACTTTTTCAGCAGCCCCGGTCTAAGTTTCCTCATCTATGAGAAAAAAATTTAACAGAGGTAACTTTTGTATAAGCTATGAAAAATTTGTCCATCCTGATCATATAAAAGATAGGTTAGGAGAGTGGAGAACTTGATAATGATTTTTCCGATATATAGGGGTGATTTTCAATGAGCACAGAAGAATTGAATAAAATTATTACTGTTAAGAAGATGGATTTAGAGGAATGTGAGCAAGAACTTAACAGTCGTTACTACCCTTCAATAGTGAGAGTAGCAATGATGAATTACATTTTAGTCCTAAAAGAACAATTAGAAAAGTTTAATCTTGCAATGGAGAAATAATTACTATTTGAAATAGAAGTCCCGGTTAGGGTCTGGTGCCTGCCACTTATAAATCTATCAATCTTCGACAAAATACGGGGAGTGACAGGCACGAAATTTTATTCCACCTTAATTTTTTCTTCCATAAAAGCTAGAATCTCTTTACGTAAAGTAGGTTCCTGCAGAGCAAATTCTATGGTTGTCTTCACAAACCCACTCGTTTCTCCAACATCATACCTCTTACCCTCAAAATCATAAGCAAACACCCGTTGTATCTGATTCAACTTCTGAATCGCATCCGTCAACTGAATCTCTCCACCAGCCCCAGTTTCTTGCTGTTCCAAAAACGTGAATATCTCTGGAGTTAGTATATAACGTCCCAAAATGGCTAGATTAGAAGGGGCAGTTCCAGCCTTAGGCTTTTCAACCAAATTATTTACTTGATACCTTCTACCCACCTGATCCAAAGGTTCAACAATCCCATACCGATGTGTCTCATCATCTGGAACAGACTGCACTCCAATAACTGACGAATGCGTTTCTTCATATACATTAATAAGCTGTTTCAAGCATGGAGTCTCACTTTGAACAATATCATCACCAAGAAGAACCGCAAACGGCTCATCCCCTATAAAGTTACGAGCACACCAAACGGCATGTCCAAGCCCCTTTGGTTCCTTCTGACGAATATAATGAATATCCGCAAGATTAGTAGCATAACGTACTTTTTCAAGTAGATCTAACTTTCCCTTTTCCAACAGATTTTGCTCTAATTCATGTGCAATATCAAAATGGTCTTCAATTGCCCGCTTCCCTTTACCAGTAACAATAATAATATCTTCGATTCCTGAAGCCACTGCTTCTTCTACAATATATTGAATCGTTGGCTTATCAATAATCGGCAACATTTCCTTAGGCATTGCCTTTGTTGCAGGCAGGAATCTTGTTCCAAGTCCAGCAGCCGGAATAATCGCCTTCCGTACTCGTTTCATACTCACTCCACCTTTTTATTATTTTTTTGTAAAAAACAGGGGGTTTACAGTTCCAAACTCCATTCATTCACCCATATAATCATTCTTCTACCCAGTTAGTTTAAGCATATGTTCACTATATTTATTTTAACATAGATAGCCAAAAACAAAGCTCCACAGGAACGTTTCTCATGGTATATCATTTGGTTAGTCCCATTTCATTGAAAAAGGGTCAGGCCCCACTACAATAACGCTTAACGTAGTGAGGCCATCGCAGTTGCATGGTGGTCTCTCTTTACTGCTTTAACACTGCCAGTGCCTAAAGGAACATGGTATCCCTTACCCCAAATTCTTATTTTCATAAAATAACTCTGTTAATTTTTTCGGATGAAAGGCATATTCCTGCCAATCACCATAATCGATTAATTGTAAATACTATTTAGAAAATTAATTTTTTTACAATCCACTCTTACATACATGTTCAAAACCGCTTGTTTATCCAGAAAGCGCAAAAAACGGTCGGCATACGATTAAATCCAAATTCAGAAAAAATGTCGACATCTGTCTTGTTTGAAGTGATTATGTAAGTTAAATAAGCTAGATGAATTCTGAATTCTTTGTTAAATTAGAGCTATCTAGTAAAACAGGGGGAGATGAAGTGAAAATAGTATTTATCGTAACTGGTATTATTTTGGCTGTTTTAATAGGCGTAAAATACGGAGGATATAAACCGGTCGACAATGCAGCCGAATCTGGAAAAAAACAAGAGAAAGTAGAAGCGAAAGCTGTTCAAGATACGGTCAATAATGAGAAAAAGGAAGTAGACAAGCAGCAGACAGCCAAAATTGGCGGAGTTCAATATGATATTGGGATTGATGACAGTAGTTCACAAGATGCGGTGATCGAGGTGATGCATAAGATGACACATCAAAAAGTGAAAGCGAAAGAAAAATGGGGAGCCATTCCTATGATTCCCGATACGATTAATCAAGTCTATGACATTGTGGAGAACAGTAAGTTCGAACAAAAAGATGATTTGCTAGCCATTTTAGATAAATGGAAAAAAGGCACCTTTTCTGAAGTAGATGATGACCACAACTATTTCTGGACATACCAAGGCGGGACGATCGGTAAAGCTTATGGAATTATGAGCAAATCAGAAGAAGAAACGTTCATCCGGAATAACTTCGAAGAAGATATTGTACGTGAAGTAAGCTCCCAGCACTAATGGGAGCTTCAATATTCAGTTACAACTTCATTCTGTTATTTCTAGTTCTCTAAAAACCTATCAATCTTCGACAAAATCTGGAGAGTGACAGGCATGGAGATTTAATTTCTTGCTATTAAGCTATTGCTTCTAAATTCGCCCATAAAATGGTTAAATTCGCTCATTAAAGCCCAAAATCCGCCCATAAAATGGTTAAATTCGCTCATTAAAGCCCAAAATCCGCCCATAAAATGGTTAAATTCGCTTATAAAACTTAAAAGTTCGCCCATTAAAGGGTCCAGTCGTTTAATAAATCATAAATGCGCAACTATTGAAGTGTAATTTTACACAAAATATCAATTTAAATGAGCCCCCCCATGAGTAATCCCCACAAAATTCAGATCCTTATTACGTAACTATTGATTCTTATTACATATTTTCCGGCTTTTATTTGCGGATTCACTGCTTTTATTTGCGAATCTACGGCTTTTATTTGCGGGTCGTCTACGAAATCTCGAAAACTCTATTAAAATGCCCTGGGAGACGCTATCCTCTCCAGGGCATTTTTCAATTTATTTAAAATTCTCTTCTCCCTCCCCTGTCCTTTTTACCGACTTTTTTCTATATAGATGGTGAAAGGTGGTGAGAGACAATGGCACTAGCGTTATTAGAAGTAACGAAGCTTCGCATCGTATTTGAAGCGGGCATGGATGACGAGGGAAATCCCATCCTCAAAGCGAAAACGTTTAGCAATGTCACCAAGGCAGCTACTGCGGATCAATTATCGCAAGCTGCACTAGCAGTTGCAGTTCTATGCAATGACACGCTAAACAAAGTGGAGCGGAATGATAGTATCGCAATTGTAGGTTAATAGTCTAACAAAATAATAAAGTGATGGGAGGTGAAATAAATGGCAAAAACATTGGAATTGCAATTTGCCACGGAGTTTGGAAAGACGGCGAGCCTTTCCGTTGATAACCCAAAAGAGCCGATTGACGAAGAAGTCGTAAAATTATCGATGGCGCAGATTATTGCATCTGAAGTTTTCACAACTAGCAGTGGCAAGTTTGTAGCTGCAAAAGGAGCAAGAGTGATCGACCGCAATGTGACGGATTACGTGATTGCCTAATAAAAGTGAGAGGCCGGATCCATTATGAACCCAGCCTCTTTTTATAAATAGTGGAAGGAGGAGAGAAAAGTGGAACAGTTGATTCCAATTATCAGCCAGGTGGGATTCCCCATCGTTGTGACGCTTTATTTGCTTTACCGAATTGAAGCAAAGCTTGATTTGGTCGTCCAATCGATACAGACACTTCCTGAGCGGATGAGGGAGCGAATATAAAAAAGAGAAACCACCTAGCCTCTACTATCAGGCAAATCCAAGGTGGTTTCTTGTCTTTATTCCTTCATTTTCCACAATCTAAAAACCTACCAATCTTCGACAAAATCCGGGGCGTGACAGGCACTAAATTCATGGTTATAAAATCGGCAGGTTTAGGCCGCCACGTCTCTACGTGTAAAAAGGAGCCAGGAAATCAGATTGAACACGAGGAAATAGACAGCGAGCACTCCGATGGAAAAGGACAATGTCATTCCCTCTTGGAAAGGACGTCCGGTCAGGTACTGGGTGAGATCGGTGTTGGCGAACAACAGGTACTTGCTCCAATCGAACCGCTGCAGTGCCTCCAGAACAATATTACCCGCAAACAAGGCGCCGATGGAAAACCCGATAGCCATCGCGCTGCTTCGGAAGGCGGACGAGATCATAAAGGCCATGGTTACGTACATGACAGTAGATACACCGTTAAGCATATACGTTTTCCACAGATTGAGGACCATATTCCTTTCGACGATTTGCCCTTCTGCATTCATGCTGATCAACGGTAGATCCATGTATCCAAAGCCGTATAAGATTCCGTTGACCGCGACGGATAGGACAAACAGAGTGAGTAACAACAGCATGCTGAACAACAGAAAAGAGAGATACTTGGACACGAGGATCTTGACCCGGTTGGCCGGACGGATGAGTAGCAGCTTGATGGTGCCGGATGAAAATTCGCCCGCCAAACTGTCTCCCGCAATGATGATGGTAAAAATGGTAATCACGATCATCAGATTGGCCGAAAAGTTCACACCATCCCACATCGTGCCGACCGTCGAGCGAATATTCTGCTCCAAATGATAGTCGTTGACGGCAATCTGCTCCAGGTAGAACATTCGATCCTCTTCATCCAGCTTGGGCTGCTTCAGAATTTCGCTCCATTGCTGCTTCTCCTGCAGCAGTTCTGCCCGCCAGCCTTCCCCTTGCGCCTTTTTTCCATCGGAATGCCATTCAATGATGTTGACAAAAAGCACAAAAGCGGCCATAAGTCCGACCAGAATCCAAGTTCGCACCCGTCGGTAAATCTTCATATTTTCATTGAGTACTAGATTAACCAATTTGTCCACCCCCCGTTATTGCCAAGAATCGATCTTCTAGAGACTGGGAAACCATTTGCACGCCATAGATACGAATATGGTTCTGCATCAGCCCTGCAAGAATGTCCGGGATGTGTTCCCGCTCGGTGGTGACCTCGATGATCCCCTCCTGAGCAAGCTTGACCTCCTGAACCCCATCCATCTGCCTCATGGTCACCAATGCCTGTTCCGCTGGCTGTGCTTGGATTAGATACATTTGAGCTTGATCGTTCCCTTGGGTAAAATGCTGAACCGGCATCACATGGACTAGCTTGCCCTGCTGGAGGATGGCGACCCGGTCGCACATGAGCTCCATCTCGGACAACAGATGGCTGGAGACGATAACCGTGATTCCTTCCGTACGGGTCAAATGCCGCAAATAATCGCGCAGTTCGCGAATCCCCGCCGGGTCAAGACCGTTCGTCGGTTCATCGAGAATCAGCAGGGACGGCCGATGCAGCAGTGCCTGGGCGACTCCCAGACGCTGGCGCATGCCGAGCGAGTACTTTTTGACTTTGTCATGGATGCGGTTTTCCAGCTTGACCAGCGACACCACTTCGTCAATCCGTTCCTTGGTTACCCCAGGCACCATGCGGGCGTAGTGAACGAGGTTATGGTACCCGCTCAGATACTTGTACATTTCTGGACTTTCCACGATGGCGCCGACGTGCCGGATCGCTTGCTCGAATTCAGTTTTGATATTTTTTCCCTTAATCAGTATCTGTCCCTTAGTGATCGACATCAGTCCGACGATCATGCGGATTGTGGTTGTTTTACCAGCCCCATTTGGACCAAGAAAGCCGAAAATTTCGCCTTGCGGTACGTCAAAAGTAAGATCGTCGATGATGGTGGTCCGGCCAATCCGTTTAGTCACATGACTCAAGCTGATGATAGGTTCGTTGCTCATACATGTCCTCCTTTAATGATGAATTTGGACGTTTCGTCCTTTTGTTCACAATGCCTTATTAATCTTGGATGTCTTCATCACTTCGGTATTCTAAAATATCTCCAGGCTGACATTCTAAAGCCTTACAAATCGCTTCTAAAGTTGAAAGCCGAATGGCTTTTGCCTTTCCATTTTTCAAAATAGAAAGGTTAGCCATCGTGATTCCAACCCTTTCCGAGAGTTCTGTTACGCTCATTTTCCTTTTCGCCAGCATCACATCAATATTGATTATCATTGCCATTGTTATCACCTCAGACGATTAAGTCATTTTCCGATTTTATATCAATCGCTTCTTGTAAAAGTCTTTGAAGAACAGCAGCGAATACTGCGATTACTATTGAAGCAAAGATAGGGACCATTCCGATTATGATGAGACCTGGGGCATCGTCTAGATCTGCGACGAGATAAACAAATGGCAAAATTACCACATACAAACCACTGATCGTCATTGCACAGATTTTGATATTCTTTAGAGCTTTAACAGACAATTCAGAGAAAGCTTGGTTCTTGTCAATATAACTTAAAAGTTTAAGAGCCTGATACAATGCAACGAAAAACGGGATCACTGATACATACATACCTATTAAAATGGGATATAGGATATGGGCATAATCTGGATTTACTGAATTCTTAGCTAACCAAGGCAACCCAAATATACACAAAGCAAGAACTGGAGTTCCAATAAGAAAAACAGCCATCCTTAAAAATAGTGTTGACCCTTGTTTCATAAAAAGCACCTCACATATTTATTGTCTATTTGAAATTTAACACACTATTTATCGATTTTCAATAAACTTTTATTATTTTCTATAGTATTTTTATTGATAATCAAATGTTAATTTTAGAAAAAAATAAAAAACATTCCTTTTTACAAAGAAACGCTCTATAAATTCACACTATTCAATTTATAAGCCTTGATAGAAACAGATGATGATGATGATTAATTCCACTCTCCAGTAAAGAATAATTGAATAAAATGGATAGATTAGGGGATTCTAAGAACACTATTCAGATAACAAAAGGAGACTTCATATGGTAAAACTCGTTTTATGGTCTTTCTTTTTAATACCTTGGATTTCCTTATTCTTTTTAAATAATTTAAATAAATCTGCTCTTCGTAGATTTATGCCTGTTGCCTTGTTTGCAACTGTGATAAACACAATAATGTATCAAGTTGCTTGGACATATGACTGGTGGAAGTACAAAGAAACTCTATTTGCATGGGATAAAGTAGCCCAAATACATACTGTATATGGAGTTTTTCTAATTGGAACTATTTGGATATTTTATCTTACGTTTGATAAGTTTTGGGTTTATTTAATTGTTAATTTGATTGTAGATTGTATCTATTCGTTTGGTTTTAGAACTTTATGGAAAAAACTCAACATTACAACTGCTGGAGGAAACTTATCGCCACTTGAAGGGATTTTAATAATGACAATAATAGCTATTATTCTTTATGGTTATCAAAAGTGGCAAGAAGGACAAATTGGTGGAGAAAATAAAATTAGAGAGGAATGAACGTACTCCCAGGTTAAAACGGAAAAAGCTAAATTATGTACCTGATGACTATATAAACAACCTCACCCTTTACGGGCCTGAGGATGTTTATATGGTCATTTTTATATGATTATTTTACGTTTCACGTAAGATAGGAAGGGTACAACAACGGAAGGAGCCACCAGATTTAATGATTTCTGTGATATCCACTTCAATCACTTGAAAACCTCGGTTACGAAGCTGCTTGTTTACCTTCTCGTTGACCGGCAGACTTAATACCCGTTTGTTCCCGATACTCAATACATTTGTACCCAATTGAAATTGTTCTTCTTCCGAAACTTCAATTAATTCATAGCGTGAAGCAAAAAGCTCGATGTCCCTTTTCGTTAAGGCATTGGGGTAAATAAGGGCCACATCAGGAGAAACGACATTAAATATACAATCCAGATGCAGGTATTTTGCTTTAAAATGGATGGGAATGACATTGAATTGATTCAAAAGACGCTGTAATTGATCAGCAGCTTTTTGGTCCGTTCGATTGCTGAGCCCCACGTAAATTCTTTCCCGATCAATCACAACATCTCCGCCCTCAATTCGTTCCTCGGCTAAATTATAATAAGAGATTTCTTCCTCCTCCAGCCATTGTTTTAAAACGTTTTCCTCCCCTGCGCGAACATCCGTTGCCATATTAGCAACAAAGATTGTTTCCCCTAGAGTAAAACCAATATCCCGGGTAAAGACCTGTTCAGGATATTTCTTATGATAAGGCAATAAAATAACTTCGATGCCATTCTGCTTTAGCGTTTTGACAAAATTACTGTGCTGCTCAAGCGCACGTTCAATATGGATACCTTCATTCTTAAAATGCTCTTGCGTTTCATTAATTACTTCGCGGATTGTCATATATTGAGGCTGACAAAGGATTACTCGTTTTAATACATCGTATTCACTCATACAAAAAGTCTTGTTGTTTGTCTTTGGGACTTCTGCCATTTTGCTTCCCTCCGGAATTCTCTTTTTAAAATAGGTTTTCCTAATCTATCGTTAATATTTACAAACAGAGACAATAGGAAATCCCTTTGCATCATAGGGTCTTTAAAGAGGGAATTATCAGAGGATAAAATTACCAAAATGTGCATATTTTTGTTTTTTTAAAACATAATAAAAAAACAATGTTGGTACATTAGGAGATTGTTGTAGATGCGTAGTAAATGGAGAAAGCCAAAAAAAATTCAATCATTATTTCAAAATCAAACATCTACTGACTCTAAAGAAAATAAAGCTCCATCATCAAAACCAGAAGATGTTCTATTAGATGATTTGAATGAAAATATTACTAATCTAAATTCCATTTATGAGAATTGTCCCGATGTTATTTTTCACTCCTTCTTAATAGGAGGAAAAGAGAAAGCAGTGTTAATTTACATTGAAGGCTTAACGGATGCAGAAGGGATTAACGATACGATCCTTTCCCCACTTTTGAAGGAATCTGGAGTGCAAAATTCTGAAAATACTTCCTCTAATCTGAAACAAAAGATTTCTAACTCTAATATTAGTACAGTAGAAACATATACAGATGTGATTGATCAAATTTCATCAGGAAACCCTGTCATTCTTATAGACCAAAAAGGTGAGGGATTTTCTGTCGGTTTAGCAAAATGGGAAAAAAGGGCAATTGAGGAGCCATCTGCTGAATCCGTAATACGGGGACCGCGCGAAGGATTCATCGAATCCATCGGGGTGAATATTGCTCTCCTTCGACGTAAAATCAAAAGTCCAACGTTTAAAATAAAAAAAACGACAATTGGCAGATTAACCAAAACAAGTGTAGCAGTAGCTTATATTGATGGAGTAGCAAATCAGAATCTCATCACGGAGGTTGAAAATCGCCTAAATCGAATTGATGTCGATGGGATATTGGAAAGCGAGTATATTGAGGAATTTATTGAGGATAATCCGTATTCTCCTTTTCCCCAAGTATTAAATTCGGAGCGGGTGGATGTTATTTCATCCTATTTATTGGAAGGACATGTGGCGATTATAACAGATGGCACTCCTTTTGTACTGGTTGCTCCAACCACGTTCTATTCCCTAATCCAAGCTTCAGAAGATTATTATCAACGTCCAATTATAAGTACAGTTATCCGCTGGCTTCGTTTTTTATTTATCGTCATTTCGCTTTTGCTCCCTTCTTTATATGTAGCCGTTTTATCGTATCATCATGAAATGGTTCCAACTGCACTTTTAATCAGTATGGCAGCGTCACGTGAACCCATCCCATTTCCCGCCTTAATCGAAGCAATTTCGATGGAGATTATGTTTGAGATTTTAAGAGAAGCTGGAATTCGCTTGCCCAAACAGATGGGGGCAGCTGTAAGTATTGTCGGAGCACTAGTGATTGGACAGGCAGCAGTTGAAGCAGGAATTGTTTCTGCCCCTATGGTGATGGTTGTTGCTGTAACAGGAATCGCTTCGTTTGGCATCCCTAGATATAATGCTGGAATGGCTCTTAGATTGCTGCGCTTTCCCATGCTTATCCTAGCAGGAACGTTAGGATTATTGGGAATTATGCTAGGGGTCATTATGATTGTTACCCACTTATGCACATTACGTTCTTTTGGGGTACCGTATTTGTCTCCCATTGCACCTATGAAGGGAAGCGAAATGAAAGATGTATTTTTTAGACTTCCAAGGTGGGCTTATTCCTCCCGCCCTCATTTGACAGGGGATTATAACAAGTACCGTCAAGCTCCTGGTCAAAAACCAGGTCCAACTCATGGGGGTGAATAAATGATTGAAAAAGGGAAAATTTCATCTTTTCAACTGGCCATCATGATGCATCCTACCATCTTGGCTACCGCTCTACTGATCCTTCCTTCGATTACAGCAGCCAAAGCAGAGCGTGATATGTGGATATCCCCTATTTGGGGTTCCTTCTTTGGTTTTTTGGCTGTATGGATTGCTTATGAATTACATAAATACTATCCAAGAGAAACGATTATTGAATATAGTAAACGTATTATTGGAAATATCCCTGGAAAGATCATTGGTTTTTTATATCTATTTTTATACTTACATATAAATGGCATTGTGATAAGAGAATATGGAGAGTTTATCTCGGGTAACTTTTTGTTTCAGACCCCTCAGATGGTCATTTTAGGAAGTATGACACTCGTTTGCGCTTTTGCTGTCCGCGGCGGATTAGAAACGATCGCTAGAGCGGCGCAGCATTTTGTCCCTATTGTGATATTACTCTGGTTGACGCTTGTCCTTTTCCTAATCAAGGATTTGGATTTAACCAATATGCTCCCTATACTGGAAAAAGGTCTCAAGCCTTCCTTTTTAGGAGCAGCCTCCCCAGCATCCTGGTTTAGCGAATATATTCTTATCGCCTTTTTTCTACCTTATTTATCGGATCAGAAAAAAGGATTATTATGGGGAAACCTTTCCGTACTCAGCGTAGTATTTATTATGGTTCTAACCAATTTGACAGCCCTTTGTATATTTGGTGAAATAACTGCCGATTTAAGTTATCCGGTAATGAATGCAGGAAAATACGTTAGTATAGCGAAATTTTTTCAACACTTGGAATCGATTGTAATGGCACTATGGGTATTAGGAACTTTTATAAAAATTTCTGTATTTTATTATGCTTTGGCACTAGGCACCTCTCAATGGCTAAAGCTTTCCAATTACAAACCCATTGTATTTCCACTTGGCTTCCTTTTAATTTTATTCGCTCGGTGGTCTGCCCCTAATCTGACAGAATTAAAGAGTTTTCTTGGAACTACTAGTGTCTTTTACTTGCTATCGCTGCAAATACTCCTTCCTGCCCTTTTGTTATTCATTACTCTCGTACGTAAAAGAGTGGAACAAAGGAAGGGATTAAAAGATGAACTCAAGGGTTAATCTAAAGATTTGTAAAACCTTCGTGATGGTATTGATGTGGCATACACTTTTTTTCCTTACCGGATGTTGGGATCGCCGTGAAGTTAATGATGTGGCGATTGTCCTAAGCACAGGAATTGATTACTATAATGAAAATGAAATTGAGCTTTCCGTAGAAATAGTTATACCAGAGACTATGAGTGCGGCAATAAAGGAAGGCGGAGGAGCTCCAGGTTCGCGAACATCGTTTGTTGAATCTGCAACTGGTGAGACAATGGCTGAAGCTAGATCGAAGCTGCAGCAAAAAATTGCTCGTAACTTGTTTTGGGGGCATGGTTCTGCAACCGTAGTTGGAGAAGAACTAGCGGAAAAAGGAATCCGAGAGCATATGGACTTCTTTTCACGATTACCAGAAGCTCGATTAAGAAACAATGTTTTCGTAAGTGAAGGAACGGCTAAGGATCTTATTTCAAGCCTGCCCCATTTAGAAAATAGTTCCTCAGAGACCCTTACTGAATTAGCCCAATTTCAGATAGGAATGGATATTACGATGAGTGAACTGCTGCAAATGTTTGCAAGTGAAACAGGAGGAGCGGCATTGCCTATGGTTACAAGTATTTCCTCCAAAAAGGATGAAGGAAAAATAAAGGATAAAACGCAATTGATGCTAAGCGGTACCGCCGTGTTTAAAGGAGATAAAATGGTTGGGACCTTAGATGCATCAGTCACAAGGGGATTATTATGGGTAAGAAATGAAATTAAATCTGCGACCATCACGGTTGATGTAGAAGAGGGGGATGGCAAGGTCACAGGTGAAATGATTCGTTCCTATACGAAGCTGATTCCGCGAATTGAAAATGAAACTTGGAAAATAACGATTAATTGCAAAGTAGAGGATGATGTGATTCAAAATGCCAGCACCTTGGACTTAAGAGATCCTAAGAGTATGAGGATGCTTGAAAGGAAAATTGAAGAAAGGATAGAAGGAAGAATAAAGGAAGCGGTTGAAGAAGTACAACAAGAAATGAGAGTAGACATCTTTAACTTTCATAGGAGTTTTCAGCGTAAATACACGAAAGAGTGGCAATCAGCTAAAGTAAAATGGGATGAAATTTTTCCAACTGTTGAAATAGAGTATGATATTGATGTTAAAATTCTACGACCAGGCCTTTCTACTGATCCACCTGCAGTACCGAAAAGTGAGGTGGAAGATATATGAAATGGGCGATTGTTTTTGCGTTTACAATCGTTTTAGCCCTCATGTTTTTATACGAGTGGCCAAAAATAAAGTCAAAGGAAAAAAAAGAGAAAATTGCTTTTGTATGCCTGCTGGCAATGGGGTGGATTCTTAGTTTCATTCTTCTCTATTACCCGGATACGCCCGGACCTTCCTATTTGGTAGATAGAATCTACAAGCCATTGGGGAAATTACTTGAATAATCAAGTTGTGGAAACTTCACAACAAAAGGAGAAGAGAAATTGTCTGATGATGATTACTCTTCTCCTTTTTTCGTTCCCTTTGTTATTTAAAATGTTTAAAGAAGACAAAAATATGTATAGCAAAGAACCGAATTTTCTATAGAAATTCGGTTCTTATAGCGGAGAAGTCGGAAGTTATGCGTATAAGACTAACGAATTGAAGCTAGTCGGGACATGCTATTTATATACAATATTTTAGTTTTTAAGAGTTTTTTCCCAATCAGCAGCGAACTTTTCTATACCCTCATTCGTAAGTGGATGCTTCGCAAGCTGTTCAATGACATTTAAAGGAATGGTGGCAATGTGCGCCCCCGCCATAGCGACACGAGTGACATGGTCTGGGTGTCGAACGGAAGCCGCGATAATTTGTGAATTTAAGTTATGGACACGGAATAACTGAGCAATCCTCTCGACTAATTGAACACCATCTTCTGAAATATCATCTAAACGTCCTAAAAATGGAGAAACATATGTGGCACCTGCCCGAGCAGCTAATAATGCTTGGTTTACAGTAAAGATCAGGGTAACGTTCGTTTTAACGCCTTTTTTTGCAAGATAGCGACACGCTTCTAAACCTGCTAACGTCATCGGCAGTTTAATGGTAACCTTCGAGTCTCCGCCATTAATGGTAATCAGCTCTTCTGCTTGTGCAATCATTTCTTCAGCCGTCAGAGCATCAGGTGTTACTTCCGCAGAAACGGATTCAACCTCTGGGACCGCTTGACAGATTTCAGCGATGCGATCTTCGAATTTCACGCCTTCTTTAGCGACTAAAGAAGGGTTCGTGGTAACACCCGCTAACACACCAATTCTATAGGCTTTTTTTATATCTACTAGATTAGCTGTATCAATAAATAGTTTCATAACTAAGCTCCTTCATTTTTTCAAAATTTAATGATTTCTAGTTGTTTCCACAACATTATTCATCATTATATTTTCCTTCCATTTCGAACTAGAAGGAAGACATTTTTCTAAAAATCATTAACAGACGAGCATGAGGATTTTTCATATTCAGCAATCTTATCAATACGTCTTTGATGACGACCGCCTTCATACTCCGTTTCAAGCCAAACCTTGACAATCTCCCTTGCTAAACCATGACCTAAGACTCGTTGTCCTAATGCCAAAACATTGCTGTCATTATGCAATCTTGTAAATTTTGCACTAAAGGTATCATGTGCAAGAGCACATCGGATGCCTTTCACTTTATTGGCTGTAATCGACATCCCAATGCCTGTTCCGCAAATCAAAATTCCTCTGTCAACAATACCCTGTATCACTTGTTCAGCTACTTTTAAGGCATAATCCGGATAATCTACCCTTTCATCCGAATAAGCTCCCAAATCCGTAAATTCAATACCCAACTCTTTCAATTCAAGCTTGATTTCTTCTTTCATTGGTAATGCTGTATGATCAGATGCAATCGCGACCTTCATAAAACTATCTCCTTTTTCGGGTAATCGATTAACCAAAGAAAACAAATTCTTAACACAATATTTCATACACATTCAATCAAAATCAACCATGATCATTCACAATTCTTCGTAGAATCCCGTATGATCAATTTCACTGGCAGTTTAATAATCTCATTTGTATGAATTCCACGTTCTATCCTATTAATCAACATCTCAGCGGCCCTTTGTCCTAGTTGTTCTTTATCCTGATGAACAGAAGTTAGGGAGTTATACTTAGATATACTGATATTATCACAACCAATAATCTTGACATCCTCTGGAACTTTAAAACCATTTTCCTTAAGGGCAATCATGGCACCGAAGGCCATTCCATCATTTGCCGCAAAAATACCATCATAGTTGAACTTCCCAGCTTGTATCATAGAATGAACAGCCTCTTTACTCTGCTCAATACCTACCACAATCGTTAATAGGTTGTCTTCACCATAGGGCAGCCCTAATTTCTCCATCACAAACTGAAACCCTTTTACCCTCTGCGTTGTTGGAAGGACATCCCGATAGTCCGTAATAATGAGTATATTCTTACAATTCTTTTTCACCAGTTCTTCCGCAGCGATTTGTCCTCCATTATAGTTGTCCGAGGTAATAGCAGCAAAATTGTGCAGATGTGGTGTCCGATCAATACATACAATTGGCAACTTTGTTTTCATCGCAAACAGTTCTTCACTTGCAGACAAATAAATTAAGCCGTCTACGCCTTTTAATTCTAGCTCTTTAAAGTACTGAATATCCTTCTCCTCATTTTCACCAGAATTACAGATAAAAACAGAGTATCCATTCGGTGTGCAATAATTATCAATGGCAAGGACAATTTGAGCAAAAAACTCATTCGTGATATCTGGTACAATCACCCCAATGGTCTTAGAGCGGCTTGTTCTTAAACTCTTGGCAACAGCATTCGGCTTATAATCATATTCTTCCACGAGATCAAGAATCCTTTTCTTCGTTTCCTCCGAATAACGGCCTGTATTATTTAAAACTTTAGAGACAGTTGCTGTAGAAACCCCAGTTAATTCAGCAATTTTTTTTATAGTCAACTTCATTTAAAATTCCCAACTTTCATCATCCTACATATAAAAAGTATAAAACTCATTCATTTGTAAATCAATGAAGATAACTTTTCAAAGCAGGTAAAGAAATGACTATATCCATTAAAGGGTTATCCAACAGTTATTTCTGTCTGCGAAATTTTTTCAAAAATATTCATGGATGCGCCTAACACACCTGCCGCATTGGTATCTTCTGCATATTCAATGACTAAATTATTGGCTGGGAATGGCTTTCTGCATTTTTGAAGAATCGCATCCTCCAACCGATTTTTTGGAAAGTCTTTCATCCCTACAACTCCTCCCCCGATAATAACAAGATGAGGATCAAAAATATTAATTTCAGTTGTTATTGGGATAGCCAATGTTTGCACAAATTGAATGATTTCTGGTGTAGTAGAGTATTTAGTGAAGATCTCTTCGAATGGTACATCTGAGAAATACTCCTTATGCAAAGAAACTAATCTTTTCCCAGAAGCATAGGTTTCGATGCAGCCGATGTTGCCGCAACCACACACCATCTCATTTCCTAATGCAGGAATATGACCAAGTTCTCCAGCCGCTCCATTTTTCCCGCTCAAGAACTGGTTAAATAAATAAATGGAATTTCCATATCCAGTTCCAATATAGAATCCAAGAACAATTTCATCCTTATCAATTTTCCTTTGGGAAATTTCATACTGCAATAAATAATTCACGTCATTTTCAATATAGACTGGCACGTGGATATATTCCTGAATGGGATCCACAATATTGATATTGCTAAGACATTCCAGATTAGGAGTGGAATGAATACCTTTCTTATTCTTACTGATAACAGATGGGAAACCCATTCCTATTGCGAGAACATTTTCTAGTCCAACGTACTCCTCGATGTAGCCGTTTAGAAAATCAGCCAGAGACTTTATTGGGTTCTGATGATCGAGAATATCTGCTATTTTTTTCTTTTGGAAAAAGAATAGTTCCTTTTCAGTATTCACCGCTCCAATTCTGAGATGTGTTCCACCAATATCTACACCAATTACGTATTTATGTGTATCAATCTTCATTTGGTTGTCCTCACTTTACTGCCCCTTCAACAGAGCATCCATTAGCGTAGTAGATAGCAAGATTCTAAAACTGATAGTCTTACACTCATAAATTTAATTCACTGCGATATTGTTTACTTCTTTTTCGAAGGTTTCCATCATTAAATCCCATGCCTTAGAGACATCCTCATGCAGGTTAAATAATCCAGATGTTCCCACAATTAACACTTCTGCACCCGCTTCGGTCAGCTGCTTAAACGTTCTTTCATTACAAGAACCGTCAATCGTAATAAGGTATTTATATTGATTCTTTTCCTTTAATTCCTTTGCCTCTTTAATCTTATCAATCATCTCAGTGACAAATTTTTGGCCGGCAAATCCCGGATCTACAGTCATGATGGTCAGCTTATCAATATGATGGATATAATGTCTGATAGACTCTAGAGGTGTAGCTGGATTTAAGACGACACCGAATTTTTTCCCTTTTTCTTTAATGTGGTTAATTAATCTAAAGGCATCTCCGTTAATGGTTTCGGCATGCAGACTAATATAGTCAGCACCAGCATCAATAATCATATCTACAAAATCGGAAGGATTTTCAACCATGAGGTGTGCATCAATCGGCAAGGTTGAAATCTTTTTTAATTGCTCGATAAAAAATGGGGATAAGGTAATATTTTTAACAAAGTGGCCATCCATGATATCGACATGATAAAAGTCAGCTCTTTCATTTAATGCAGCTACTTGTTCCTTAAATTTTGATAAATCCATACACATTAATGATGGGGAAAATTTGTATTTCATCGTTGATCCACTCTCCTTATTTTTTAGCACTTAGTAATTTGTCTAGTGTTACTGCTGCAATAATTAGGCAGCCCATTACAATTTGTTGATAATATGTGGAAATATTTAAGATATTAAGACCGTTATTAATAACACCAATGATTAATCCACCCATAACGACACCAGGAATGTTTCCTTTACCGCCGAAGAAGCTAGTACCGCCAATAATAGCTGAAGCAATCGCAAATGTTTCAAAACCTTGACCTGCAAGCGGCTCTGCTGAACCTAAGCGTGCTGTTGTCACGACACCAGCGATTCCTGCACAAATGCCTGAGATAATGAAAACGATCATTGTGTGCTTCTTAATATTGATTCCAGAAAACCAAGCTGATTTCGAGTTTCCACCTAAAGCATAGATATTTCGGCCAAGGATTGTTTTCTTGGTAATAAAGACCAGGACCAAGGCCACTGCCAGAGCAATAAGAACTGGAATTGGAATCCCAAAGAGCCATCCAGCTACTCCATCTTTAAAAGACTGTGGAAAGCCAAAGATTGGTGAAGCATTTGAAATAATTAACGTAACGCCGCGGAAGATGGCCATCGTACCCAAAGTGATGATAAATGGATGTAACCCCGTCAAATTAACAAGACTACCATTAATTGCCCCAAGTAAACCACCGACAATAATTCCACCGATTAAAATGGCTAAAATAACTGGAGTACCCGACATCAGCAATTTTGCTGTGACTACTCCAGTAAGTGCAATAACGGAACCTACTGACAGGTCAATTCCGGCAATCAAAATCGCAAAAAACTCTCCACAAGCAATAAGGATGGTAATCGCACTCTGAAGCACAACTTGTGTAAGGTTATTGGTTGTTAAGAAATATTGAGGGGACATAATACCTAATAATGCAACGATAATGATAAATATCCCGAAAATCCCATATTTTTGCCATACAGCCCTTGCATTAAACGGTTTTTTCTCACTTTTCTCTGTCTTTACTGGTTTCGCAGTTTCTTTTGCTGTATCTATCATTTTGATCGAGCTCCTTTCCTATATATCAGCCGTTGCTAATAGCATAATTTTTTCTTCTGTTGCGTCTTCATTGTTGATAATACCGCTGATTTTTCCTTCCCTAAAGACAACGATACGATCACATACGGATAGTAATTCCGGAAGTTCAGAGGATACCATCAATACTCCTTTTCCTTCAGTTGCAAGATGGCGCATAATATGATAGATCTCACTTTTTGCTCCAATATCAATCCCTCTTGTTGGCTCATCAAAGATCATAAGATTCGACTTTGCCGCAAGCCATTTTGCAATGATAACCTTTTGTTGGTTACCACCAGATAACTCGGTTATATTCTGTTGAATGGAAGAACACTTCACTCTAAGTGCTTTTGCATGCTTTTCCGCTTCCTCTTGTTCGATTTTTTCATTTACAAGTCCGCCAATGCCTCCCCACTTTGATTTCCTTACCAGAGGGGATGCAGAGATATTTCTCCAAATTTCAAAGTTGTCAAAAAAGCCAGTTTCTCTTCGGTTTTCGGTAATTAAAGCCATTCCTTTTTTAACTGCTTCATACGGATTTTTTACTTTTAATGGTTCACCAAACATTGTAATTTTCCCGGATGATAACGGAGCAGCACCGAAGATGGCTTCCATTAATTCCGTTCGTCCTGAACCGATCAAACCAGCAAATCCAAGAATTTCACCTTTATATAGTTCGAAATTAATATCTTTTACTTTTCTATCTTTTCTTGTTAACCCTTCAACCTTTAAAATGCTTTTTTGTTCTTTCGCTGCAGTTTCAGGCTTCAGGTATTTACCAGATAACTCTCTCCCTACCATCATAGAGACAAGCATGTCGGTCGTAACATCGTTCATGTCCCTTGTTCCCACATAGGTACCGTCCTTTAACACGGTAACGCGGTCCCCGATAATTGGTAACTCTTTTAATTTATGGGAGATATAAACGATCCCAACGCCCTCTTTTTTTAGTTGTTTAATGACTGTAAATAATTTATCTACTTCTTCATCTGTTAAGGAAGATGTTGGCTCATCCATAATAATCACTTTTGCATCTGCTGCTAACGCTTTCGCTATTTCCACTTGCTGTTTTTCTGAAATCGAAATGTCCTCGACCATGGTAGATGGTTCTCGATTTAAACCAACTCTTTTTAAAAGTTCAATGGTTTTCTTATTAATGAAATCATGATCTACTACTTTAAGTCCCAACACTTTCTTGGTTGGCAATTTACCAACAAATAAATTTTCTGCTATGGATAATTCGTCAATCAAACTTAACTCTTGATAGATGATACTGATTTTATGTTCAGCAGAATCTGAAGGGGTTAGTTTGCCGTACTCTTTCCCAGATAAAACAATCTTTCCTTCAGAAGGTTCATAGATTCCACTTAAGATTTTCATCAATGTGGATTTACCGGCGCCATTCTCACCAAGTAATACATGAACTTCTCCACTTAAAATATCGAAATTGATATTCTCCAATGCTGTTACACCAGGAAAGCGTTTGGTAATCTTCCTCATCTCTACTAGTGGATGCATCTTCAAACCTCCTTTGAAGCTTTATCATCCCCGATCAAAATTAGGGATGATAAAACCATTTCTTTTTTTACTTCGTCACTAAGTATGAATCAACTGCTACCTTTTCTGGTTCAGTGTCTTTAGAGATCTTTGCTTTTTTGTCTACTGCTTCGACAAGCTTATCTAAAGCCGTTGCTCCAATTTTTGCAGAATCTTGTGCCACTGTTGCATCTAGTTCTCCAGCTTTGATAGATTCTAAAGCTTCTGGAGCTCCGTCTGTACCAACAACCATAATTTTCTTACCGGCATTCTTAACCGCTTCTACGACACCTAATGCCATCGTATCATTGGCAGAATAAATCGCTTTCAAATCTGGGTATCTTTGAATTAGGTTGGCTGCAACATCAAGTGCCTTACTGCGATCCCAATCTGCAGGCTGACTTGCCACTAATTTAATTCCCTTTGCAGATTTAAATACCTCTGTTGCTCCATCTTTTCGATCTTCACCAGATACGTTACCAGCAACACCCTCGATAATCGCTACCTGGCCGCCATTTTTTAATTGATCAACGATATATTGAGCTCCTTTAGCTCCGACCTTTTTGTTATCAGTTGTGATGAAGGCATAAACACTTCCTCCTGCGTTTTTGAGCTCCTTCATATCTACCTGCTCATCGACATTCACCGTATGAATACCTTTTGAGTTCGCTTGTACTACTTCAGGAATTAAGTTTACTGGTGATAGTGGAGCAAATCCGATACCCGCATAATCCTTATTTAATAAATCCTCGAATACTTTTAATTGTCCCTGTGTATCACTTTCTGAAGACGCAGTTTGAATATCAACCTCAACACCAAGTTTTTTCGCTTCTTTTTCAATACCATCTTTCATTGATACCCAGAAAGGATTTGACAACGTTTTCAAAATCATGGCATAACGAGGTTTCTCGGAACCTGATGAACTACTACCAGAATCGGATTTAGATGAACTAGATTGCGAGCTACAGCCAACAGCTCCGATGGATAGTGCACCAATTAATAAAGCAGACGTTAAAAGTTTTTTCATATGATAATTTCCTCCTTATAACTATTAATGAAATAGATTTAAATTTAGAGTAATCGATTAACCAATCAAAAATTGGAATAACAACAAAATACTTGAAAATGAATAAACCTATTTGAGAAATCGATTAACCACATTAAAAGAATCTTACCTAATGCTACTTTTTAAAATAATGAAGGAGAACTGTTTTCTGAAAACAGTATAAATTGGTTTCTACTTTAGAAAAACTTCTTTCTATGTTTTCATTTTGGTAAATCGATTAACCATTCATAGTAAATTATTTAACATAAATCACCACCGCAAAATTTTTACTAACTTTTATATTTTATATAATAATCTGATTTTTATATTTTGTAAACGTTTTTTTGAAAATTGGGTAGTGACCATTGACACTCCTTCTACGATGAAAACATTCACGGGATAATATACAGAACTATATTTGACTCCACATAGACGACTCGTTTCTCAAGGTTTTTAATGAGTGACGACCACAAGAACTTTCCTATGCTCTCTCTTCATTCCAGAACAATTCGATGAAATGACAAACCTCGCCTATTTCCCTCAAGTTTTCCTTTCAATCAAACGTTTGATTAGAATGGCAGCACTCCTTGATAAATATGAATCAGTCTTCCCTTAGTCATAAATAAATTGTTGAAAAATGATGTTTAAATAGGAGATAGAAACCGTCCAAATCACTTTTGTCACTAACCGACAGCCGTTCGACTATATTCCAAATAGGCTATACTAATCAAACGTTTAGTTAAAACAGCTTTAAGTACTGATTTATAAGAACCCTCCCTGCCAAGCAAGAATGAAAATTGTCGATAACTGAAAGTATATTCCGCAGGAAATAACCCAACTTTCCACAAAATCAGATAGGTTTCTATTAAACTTACATAACTCTATTAATTGCCTGTCAATTCCCTACTACACAAACGTTTGATTAACAGTGGCCTTAGCACGTTCCACTCCTGGGTTTATCCCTTCAAACATCTGAAAAGCTTGTCGTGAGATGTCTACGCCAATCCTAGTTATAGGCAACAGCACTTTAAAATTTTCTTCTCCCTCCCCTGTCCTTTTTGCCGAGTTTTTTCTACATAGAAGGATCGTCCAGTCGATACAGACACTTCCTGAGCGGATGAGGGAGCGAACATAAAAAAGAGAAACCACCTAGCCTCTACGATCAAGTAGATACAAGGTGGTTTCTTGTCTGTATTCTTTCATGTTCCACCATCTAAAAAACCTAATTTTTGATGGCTGGTAGCTTCTCGGATAAAATCTTTTTCTTTTGCAAGCCAATGATGCAGAGTTTTGATATGATTGACGACCACGCTATTGTAGCAATGGTAGAAAATGAATTAGGAGTAAGCATCATGCCTGAATTAGTTCTGAAAGGTATACCACATAAACTTAGGGTTCTTAGTCTAGAGCCTGAACAGTATCGAATGATTGGGATTGCTGCACTAACTCTAAAAGAACTCTCGCCTGCTGCGAAAAAGTTCATTGAATATATAAAAACGCAAGTAGACTCAGACTAAGAGTTTAAGGAAGAAGTAAAGTTTTTAAGTACAATCCATCAAATTCATAGTAATCTCAACTTAAATTGAATTTAGGTTGAGCTAAAATTAAACAAGGAGCAAACTATATATGATTGTTTGCTCCTTTTAGATGAATTCTGTCTAATTCTTTGTTTTGCACTTCCTAATTCCATCTATAATTTTGATATAAAATTATCAAATACTAAGTTTTAAATTTAAAAATTCCGTAAGGCTTCTGCTATAGGAGTTTTACCATCACACATCGTTATGACTTTCCCAATGGTAGCTGGCTCTATCAAACTTTGGGCTAAAGCGTCAACTACATTTTCAATAGAGTTCTCAGCAGGATAGTTAATATTAACATCTATTTCCCCAGATCCAGGGATTTCTTTTAAAACTCCCGGCTGTAATATGGTATAATCCAGCTTTGTATTATTGATGAGCCACTGATCAGCAAAATGTTTGGCAATATTATAGTCCGTTATATCTTTTAGAAAAGACTCATTCCATTTGTCTTGATTCAGAGAAAAAACGGAACTAAGCATGATTAATCTCTTAATGTTCTTGCTCTCAGCAGCATGCATGACTTTAACAGCACCATTTAAGTCAATCTTCAATAAATCTTTCCCTCTAGAACCAGCTACAAAGAAAATAGCTTCTGCGTCATACATTTTTTCAACAATTTCATTAGGGCTTGCCAATAAATCAATATGAACATGTTGAACATTACTCAAATGACTAGTAAGATTATCTCGTCTTGATCCTGCGTAAACGAAGTGTCCGACTTCAGCTAGTTTTTCAACAAGGCGTGATCCAACTCGACCATTAGAACCTACAACTAACACCTTCATAATTAACCTCCTTAAAAAATTGTTTATTTTAAATGTTCTATTAGAATCCCAAAGTAACTCCTTCAACATACTTACCGATTGTTTCAATAATTTGGTCATGGTTTTTTATTGTTATTTTACTCATCATCCTCATTCCTCTCTAACTTGCTTTTAATTTAGTTATTTTATCTTCTAAACCCATCTATGATTGGTTTTGGTACTAGAGTTTCTTTTTTCAGTTTCATAGCTGCTTCTAATGCCCAATAAGGATTACGTAACAATCCTCGTCCAACCGCTACTAGATCTGCCTCCTCATTTCCGATAACGGCGTTTGCTAATGCAGGGTCATCCAATCTCCCAACTGCAATAACCGGAACATTAAGTGCTTTCTTGATTTCTCGAGCTAGTGGTACTTGGTAAGCAGCATGCGTACCTGGTCTTCCCCACGCTGCGATAGGGCCTTCACCACCTGAAGAAATGTCAAAGATATCTACTCCAG
Source organism: Neobacillus sp. C211 (assembly GCF_051842875.1). Lineage (NCBI taxonomy): Bacteria > Bacillati > Bacillota > Bacilli > Caryophanales > Bacillaceae > Neobacillus > Neobacillus sp. C211. The sequence continues at coordinate 61,244 of NZ_JBPXRO010000021.1, read as the reverse complement.
CTTTTTGATATTCTTTTGCAAACTCTATACTCTCGTTAATTCCATATCCACCTTCTACGTATTCTTTAGCAGATATACGCATCATTAACGGCATATCTTCTGGGATCTCAGCTTTGGCTGCTTCTATAATTTCTCGGCCAAACTTCGTTAAATCCTTTCCATACTCATCCTCTCTTTTATTGGTTAAAGGAGAGTGGAATTGATGAATTAAATACCCATGAGCACCATGGATTTCAACGGCATCAAATCCTGCTTTTACAGCGCGCTGTACAGTTTTGCGAAACTTTTCTACCAGTTCTTTCACTTCATCTGATGAAAGAGCTCTCGGTGTTTTTGAATTTTCATCAAATGGAATAGCAGATGGTGCAACGGGAACCTTAGCATCTTCTGCTTTACGACCAGCGTGAGCAATTTGAATACCCACTTTAGCACCATATCGGTGGCAAGCCTCTACAATTCTTGCTAAAGCTGGAATCTGTTCATCAGACCATAAACCTAAGTCATAGTCTGAAATACGACCATCCGGCTCTACATCTGTCATTTCAATCATAATAAAACCAGCTCCACCAATAGCCCGGCTTACATAATGAAGATAGTGCCAATCTGTTGCAATTCCATCTTTATTTTCTACGGAATATTGACACATTGGAGACATCACAATTCTGTTTTTTAACTCCATGCCTTTTAATTTATAGAGACTAAATAAATCTTCCATTATAAAAACTCCTTTATACAATATATATGCATGATGCATGCATATAATAAAATAAAAAATATATGTATGCATCATGCATACAATTTAACCCTGAATCTTCTTCTTGTCAAGTCAAAGTACTCCTCTAAATTATGGGTACTTTGACAGTTTGGATATTTTTATATCTCTTTTATTAGATTCTTCACTAATCCTTCAACATTAACTGAAACAAGATTTACCTTTAGTATTTCATGAAAAGCGACTAAACTTCGTTGTAATTTCATTTCACCTAATTCTGTTAGTCGAGTATATGTACCTCTGCGGTCATCTGTACAAACATGCTTTTCTAAAGCACCACAACTATTAGCTTCCATATTACCCACAAGCCTAGATAGTGCACTTTGACTTAAACCAATAAACTCTTGCAGTTGCTGTAATCTGAGGCTTTTGTCTGGTGCCTTTGAAAGATAATAAAGCACGTAGAATTCTTTTATAGATAAGCTGTCTTTTTGAAGAACATTTTCCAATTCTTTCTTTACTTTATTTTGTATAGAGTCTATGGATAACCAATATTCCATAAAATCACGATTATCATCCATGATTTTCCACCTAATCCCTATTTTTAATTTCTGAAAAATAATATTTACATATATCGGTAAGAATCTTAATCATTTTATATATTAATTAACAAATAATTTTATCAAAGTAAAGTTAAAATAGTCAATTCCCTAAATCTAAGGTGTTAGGAAGGGGAATTCTATGTGGATTTTTAAGGCTGCTACATACGCAATTTATAAGGAGGCACACCTTTTAAGGTAATGCCTCCCATTAAGAGAACTTTAGATTTCATTTGCCTTTTTTACTTTTTTAGTTGATACGGTACAGTCGTGATCACTACATCCCTATGGTGGAGAAACCAAATTCGCAATTGAAGGGCAGTTTGATTATGTAACAAATTATGCCACCATTTTTTAGGTATAAACTGTGGAATGATCAAGTGGATGTGCCCCTGCGCGAACGCCGTCTCAATGAATCTCCCCTGAATTAAGAGGCGACTTTTCCCAATTGATCTATTGGTTCTTTTACACGTTCAACTTTGCCAACTAGGAAGATGTAAGACAATGCTCCCGTTAGGGTCACACACGCAATGAAGGTTAGTGCCGGGGCAAAGTTACCGCCTTTTACCAAGAATCCAATAACGATGGGAATAATGATAGAGGCCGTACCACCGATGAAGTTAAATACCCCTCCAGCTATACCAATTAATCGTTTAGGAGCCAAAAGCGAAACGAATACCCAAGTAATCGAGGCGAAACCGTTACCAAAAAAGGCAATAGACATAAACATCACGATTAATCCTGGACTATCAACATAATTCGCACCGATAATTGAGGTTGATAATAATAAACCAGTGATAATTGGTGCTTTTCTTGCTTTATCTTTCGAAACACCCTTTTTCACAAGAAAATCAGAAAGAAAGCCTGCTGATAAAACACCTACGAAGGCAGCGAGAAACGGCAATGACGCTAAAAATCCTGTTTTAATAAAACTTAATCCTCTATATTCCACTAGATAGGTAGGGAACCATGTCAAAAAGAACCAAAGCGTGGAGTTCACTGCAAATTGTCCAATAAAAATGCCCCACAATTTTCTACTACTCAAAATTAAACGGAAATCCTTTGCTCCAATTTTAACCTTTTCTCCCTTTTCTGACGCTTCAATAAATCCGTCTCCTTCGCGGATATAATCAAGTTCCGCTTGATTGACCTTTTTACTTTTGTTTGGATCGCGATAGAAAATATACCAAAGGACTGACCAAGCAAGACCAACGATACCGGCAATGATGAACAATCCCCGCCAGCCAAAGGATTGCTGTAGGAAAATAAGGGTTGGTGTTAAAAAGGCTAGTCCAATAAATTGACCTGAAGTGTAAATGGAAATCGCTCTAGCTCGTTCATTTTCTGGAAACCAACTAGCTGCTACCTTACTGTTAGTTGGAAAAGCAGGGGCTTCAAACACACCCAAACCTACACGTAATAAAAACAACCCAGAGAAACCGCTTGCAAATCCTTGCAATAAAGTCATAATAGAAAATCCTGCAATACCAATGGCGTGCGTATTTCGGTTTCCTAACTTATCTAAAACCCAGCCGCCAGGAATTTGCAAGGCACAGTAGGTCCAGCCAAAAGCAGAGAAAATTAAGCCCATTGTAACCGAGTCTATTCCTAATTCCTTTGTTATAAAAGGAGCTGCGATGGAGATGTTGCTTCGGTCCATATAGTTGACAATTACGGTAAAGAACAACATAAACACAACAGCATAACGAACCTTCGTCGCTTTATTATTCATTTTTCTCATCCCCTTGTAGGTAATTTTTTTCATCCTTTTAACGTTCAATCAATCCATCTTTCGACATGCGCTTAGAGGACTTACCTTTGCCTTATTACCCCTGTGTTCAAAGGTAAGCCCAAGCACATTTCACCATTTCAAAAAAGGATTACCACTCTGCTACACTGCCATCACGATGGCGCCAAACTGGATTTTGCCATTGGTGACCTTCTTTTGCCATTTTACGAACAAACTCTTCATTCACTTCAATACCAAGACCTGGTCCTTGTGGAATTTTCACATAACCGTTTTCATAATCAAAAACAGTTGGATCCTTTAGATAGTCTAATAAATCACTGCCCTGGTTATAGTGAATTCCCAAGCTTTGTTCTTGGATAAACGCATTATGTGCAGTGGCATCTACTTGTAAGCACGCAGCTAAAGCGATCGGTCCTAATGGACAATGCGGAGCAGCGGCAACATCATATGCCTCAGCCATGCTAATAATTTTTTTACATTCGGTAATACCGCCTGCATGGGATAAGTCAGGTTGGATAATATCAACGTATCCACCTTGTAATAACGGTTTAAAATCCCATCTTGAGAACATACGCTCACCCGTTGCAATCGGAATCGAAGTTAACGAAGCAATTTCCTTTAGTGCCTCGTTATTCTCTGGTAAGACGGGTTCTTCAATAAACATAGGATTAAACTCTTCAAGGGCTCTAGCCAATACTTTTGCCATTGGTTTATGTACACGGCCATGAAAATCAATACCAATTCCAATATTTCTTCCAACAGCCTCACGAACAGCGGCCACGTTTTCTAGTAACCTATCAACCTTGTCATAGGAATCAATGTATTGTAATTCTTCGGTTCCATTCATTTTAACCGCTTGAAACCCTCGTTCTACACATTCCTTCGCAGCCCGGGCTGTATCACTTGGGCGATCTCCACCAATCCATGAATACACCTTGATCGAATCGCGGCAGGCTCCTCCTAGTAACTGGTAAACTGGTGCATTGAAATATTTCCCTTTGATATCCCAGAGAGCTTGGTCAATACCAGCAATCGCACTCATTAAAATAGCGCCGCCTCGGTAAAAGGCACCTCGGTACATAACATTCCAATGATCTTCAATTCTTAAAGGATCTTTCCCTATTAAATAAGTCATCATTTCATCAACTGCAGCTTTTACGGTTGCCGCTTTACCTTCGATGACTGGCTCTCCCCAACCAACAATACCTTCATCTGTCTCAATTTTTAAGAATAACCAGCGTGGTTGGACTGTGAATAATTCATAACCTGTTATTTTCATAATGAACACTCTCCATTTAATAGTCGTATTAGTTTTTGGCTGCTAATGTAAATTGCTTTGCTTTTTCCGTTAAACGCACTAAATACTCCTTTGTTATTTCCTCTTTTGTATTCACAAGAGAACTACCAATTCCAAGTCCTGCAGCACCGGCAGCAAGATAGTCCTTGATATTATTTAAGCCCACACCGCCTGTAGGCAATAAAGGAATTTGCGGCAGTGGTCCCCCCATATCCTTGATAAACTTAGGGCCTAAAGTCGTTGCCGGAAAAACTTTAATAATATCTCCGCCTTGTTCATAGCCCTCCAAAATTTCAGTCGGGGTGTAAGCAGCAGGAATACTCACCGCACCATATCTTTTGGTCATCCGAATCGTTTCAGGCTTCAACGTCGGAGATAGAATAAATTGGGCACCTGCAAGAAGGGCACTTCGAGCAGATTCTGGATCCAAAACAGTTCCTGCACCTACGGCCATTTCTTTACCAAATGTATCAGCGACCATCTCAATTGCAGATAGCGCTTTCGGGGAATTCATCGTGATTTCAACAACTCTTATCCCCCCTTCATATAAGGATCGAACAATGTTTAATGTATCCTCAGGATTTGCTCCGCGTATAATAGCGATTAATTTGTGATCTAAGATTTTTTGCAGTGTACTCATTAGACATTCCCTTCCTTCTTAAAAACTAACGATTGACTTCATCCTTTAAGTTTGATTGAGTAAATTGCTTCAATTCAATCCTGTCCGGTAGTCCTTCTATATCACCGTTTATGGTAGCAACCATAGCACCGATCGCGCAGCCTCGTTTCACGGCCTCTCCAATAGATAGGCCATCGAGAAATCCTGAAAGTACTCCTGCAGCAAAACCATCTCCTGCTCCGACTGGATCGGCTACGTTTTTAACTGTAAAACTATCAATATATCCTTTTTCAGCTGCAGTAGAATAATAAGCACCTTTTTCGCCAAGCTTGACGACAACGGTCTCTGCGCCTAAAGCAAGTAAGGAACGAGCTGCCTTTTCACAATCCCTTGTACCAAACAAAAATTCACATTCACCAATCCCAGGTAAGACAATGTCTGATTTCCCTGCAATTTCTAAGATGGTTGCCCTTGCCTCATCATCTTCCCACAGCTTCCTGCGAATATTCGGGTCAAACACAACTCTTCCCCCGTTACCCTTAGCTATTTCAATCGCATAAAAGATGGTCTCTCTACACGATGGACTTAGAGCGGGAGTAATTCCTGATATATATAAGAATTTCGCCTGAGCAATATACTCCTGATCAAGATCAGCAGGAGTGAGCTGACTCGCTGCTGAATTTTTTCGATAATAGTAAATATTAACCCGATCTTGATTGATAATTTCTTTAAAAAATACACCTGTTGGGGCATTCTCGTCTAAAGCTACTCGACTAATATCTACACCTTCTCCGCGGACGGCAGTTAAGATTTGAGCTCCAAATTCGTCTCTCCCTAACCGGCTAATCCACCCCGCCTTATGGCCAAGTTTAGCTAGCCCAATAAGCGTATTCGTTTCTGCACCAGCTATCTTCGAGGTAAATTGATTGGAATAGCGCATTTTTCCAGGCGTATTTGGGGTTAATAAAACCATTGTTTCCCCAATACTTATAACATCCATGTACTCACCTTGTTTCTTATAAAATACATCCCATACTTTCAGATATTTTCTTTGATGTCCAAAGGACGCGCTCCACTACCTCTGCTTTTTGAGCTAGCATTCGTTCTTTTGGACCTGCCACACTAATAGCAGCTTGAATCCTTCGATCCGCACCAAAAATAGGAGCTGCCACACAATATAATCCTTCTTCATTTTCTTCATCATCAATGGTGTAGCCAATTAATGAATACTGATACAGTTCTTTCTCTAACTCTTCCCTATTGGTGATGGTTTTCGCGGTGATCGGTACTAAGTCAACCCGATCTAAGATACTTTTTCTTTCCTCATCTGCCATATTTGCTAAAAAGGTTTTACCTAACCCCGTACAATAAAGCGGTTTACTGTATCCCGTTTGAGCGGTTGTTCGAATCGATCGATTGCTGTTTATTTTAGTAAGATAGACCAGATCTTCCCCTGACAACGTTGCCATAAATACCGTTTCCTGAACACTTTGCATTAATTTTTCAAGATATGGCTTTGCTTGAAGAGAAATATCTAAGTTCTCCATAGCCATGGTGCCAATGTGAACTAACTTTGCTCCAAGCTTATATTTCTTCATGTTGTCTAAACTTAAATACCCTTGTTTTAAAAGAGTGCCAATAAGGTTCGATGTGCTGCTCTGCGGAAATGAAAGTTTTTCACTAATCTCTTTAATCGATAACCCATCAGGATTATGGGCTAGTAATTCAAATACCTGGAGAACTCGTTCAGCCGATTTTACCGACATACTCTCCCTCCTTCTTCACAAATCACATATGTGATGTTAAATCCTATATGTGATTATTACAGACACATAATAGCACCACTCCATCCCTCCGTCAACCGGTTAATGCAACCGTTCGCAAAAAATATTGACTCCACAGAGAAGGTTCTTTTCAGAGACAATCGGGAGTTTTGCACACAAAAAGGCACAACTAGTTATTTTTAACTAGTTATGCCCTTTATGCTTCTTGCTAATCAGACTCACACAATTATGTGGGATGGGGCGAAGCTAAGAAGTTTAATGGAGCTTGTGGTGCTGTTCCCGACCAGAAGAACCGTCCCCATGGTCACAATATAAGTTATTTATCGCTAAGGAGATATTTATAAACTTATAACTTTAAAACTTATATTATTAACTTCTCTCTCTATTAATAAAGCCTGTAATTAACCGAGTTTTAACCAACTTTTTTATTACAATAGCACTACGAATTATCAAACCCTTGCAGTGTGAGCCTTTCTTATTAAAAAATGTTTCACAAAATGGTTAATCTGACTATATCTGACCTTGTACGATAGCCTCTTTACTATTTTCGGCTCATTGATAATTTTAGATATTTAGCAAAGGCACCCGTTACTTTTAATAAGAAACATTACCTAGAAGACTGATACTGATGACATTAGAATAATCTCAGAACTAATAAGTAATTAAATATTTATTCCCACTTGTTTTTTAAAAGTATCGAAATACTTTGTAAACTATCTCATAAATAGTAAAAGCTATAGTATAATAGAAATGGTACGGTTTTACTATATATACATAAATAGGGGGAAAAAGAAACAATGGCAAAGTTAAAACCTTGTAAGACATGCGGAAAAGAAGTAGCAAAATCAGCTAAGAAATGTCCTCATTGCGGACAAAAGTTAAAGATGGGCTTTTTCATGAAAGCACTCATTGGAATTGCGGCATTGATTGTAATCAGTATCATTGCTAATTTAGGCAGTGGAGACGAAAGTGCCAAACCAGCAAGTTCGACTCCATCAAGTAGCGCTCCAGCGAAGAAAGAAGCGGCTAAACCATTAAGTAACGAAGGCGTTTCTTCTGATGTAGCGATTAAAGTAATTGGAGTAGAAACAAAGTCAGAAGTTGGTGGCGAATTCTCTAAAGAAAAAGCACAAGGCGTATTTAAGATTGTCAGTGTAGAATTAACAAACAATCAGAAGGACGCTATTACGGTAGATGCAAACAGCTTTAAACTAATGGATAATAAAGGCCGAGAGTTTACCCATGCCTCAGATGCTCAAACCGCTATGGACATGGAAACTGGTGACATGGACTTTTTCTTAAAGCAATTAAACCCTGGCTTAACTCAAAAAGGTACAATTGTTTTTGATATTCCAAAAGATGCTAAAGGCTTGGTCCTATTAGCTACTGGTGGCATGACAGGTAAAGAAATTAAATTAAAAGTTGAATAGTATTTAATAAATGGAAAGGATGGCATAAATTTGTGCCATCTTTTTTGTGCGAGTTAAGAAACTGCCTCCAGCGTATCTTTTTAATGCCTAAAATCAATTAGATAAAATAGTAATTTTAATAACATAGAGGTAATATCATCCCGATGATAGACCGTACCTCTCATACCTAATTGCACCGACCGATAAGAATCAATAAAGCAAAGGACTCCACAGAGAAGGTTATCATGGTTTTTAATTAGGCTAGTAGCGACCACAAGAACCGTCCCCGTGTTCTCGAAGATATCCAAGCAGAAGAAGGTAATCTACACTCCAGCACCAATCGATGAAATGACAAACTCCGCCTATTTCCCTCAAATTTCCCTTTCAATCAAACGTTTGATTAGAATGACTGCACTCCTTGATAAATATGAATCGGTCCTCAATATGGCATAAATAAATTGTTGAAAAATGATATTAAAATTGGAGATAGAAACCGCCCCAACCACTTTTGTCACTAATCGACAGCCTTTCGACTAAATTCTATATAGGCTATACTATTCAAACGTTTGGTTAAAACAGCTACAAGTACTGATTAATAAGAACCTTCTCTGCCAAACAAGTATGAAAATTGTCGAGAACTGGAAGTGTATTTCGCAGGAAATAACCCAACATTCCACAAAATTAGATAGGTTTCTATTTAACTTACATAATTCTATTAATTGCCCGTCTTTTCCCTACTACACAAACGTTTGATTAATAGCAGCCTCAGCACGCTCCATTCCTGGCTTTATCCCTTCAAACACTTGAAAAGTTTGTCGAGACATGACTTCAACTATGACTCTTTTTAAAAAGGAACCTCAGTGAGCTTATGAACCAGGTATTTGTGCCTATACTCCTTACAATCTAACTGACGGTGCCTTCCACTTATTAATCTATCAATCTTCGAAAAAATTCGATGTGTGACAGGCAACGCGATTATGTAATCCGATTTTCAAAAAAATGTAACCTAATATTCAAAAAGATGTAAAGTAACTATGGGATAATGACTACTTTAAGGGTTTATTTACAAAGATCGAAACTCCTTCTTTTTCTGTTTAACCCTTTCGGAAACTGAAGAAGCGTCCATAATCTAATAGATACATATGAATATCGTGTAAATTAATTATTATTCAGCCTAGGTGGTGCAAAGTTTGGTACGAACGAGAAAGAAAAGAAAGAGAGTAAGATGGGGTAGAGTATTTAAAGCCCTTCTTCTCATAGGTATCTTTTTGGTTGGTCTTTTTACTGTATTTCAGTACATAGAAGGAACTATAGAAGAGCTGAACCAACCACTTAAAAAAGTTGAAGCAAAACATTCCTTTCAAGGGGAGAAAAATAAAAATGATGCAGTAAATGTTCTTTTATTAGGAAGTGACTCCCGCGGAGAAAAACAAGCTCGAACTGATACGATCATGATTGCACATTATGATCAACACACTCATCAGGTGAAACTTATTTCCTTAATGCGTGATATGTATGTCTCTATACCTGGACATAACCCACAAAAATTAAATGCAGCTTATACATATGGGGGTCCAGAATTACTGAAGGAAACCATTAAAGAAAATTTCGGGCTAGATATTCATTATTATGCGATAGTCGACTTTAAAGGATTCGAAAAAGCTGTCGATCTCCTCGTTCCAAATGGAATTGAAGTAGACGTACCATATGAGATGTCTTCTGGCATAGGAATGAAGTTAGAAAAAGGAAAGCAACAACTGCATGGTAAAGAGCTGTTAGGATATGTCCGTTTTCGTCATGATCGTTTAAGTGACTTCGGACGGGTACAAAGACAGCAAGAAGTGATCTCAAAATTAAAAGAAAAAGCTGTAAGTCCACAAATTGTGGTGAAACTTCCTAAGTTATTAGGTCTTCTAAAAACATACATCGATACAAATATTGATACTTACACACTTTTGACGATTGGAAAAGACATTTTGACTAAGAAAAGTGGAGACATAGAAACAATTCGAATCCCTGAAGATGGCAGTTTTCAAAATAAACGTTATGAAGAGATTGGTGAAGTATTAGAAGTGGACTTTCATCAAAATAAAGAAGCACTTAAAAAATTTTTAGGAGGAAAATAAGGCAATCGTGGTTGGTCAAAAGAGATTTCTAAAAAGGGGTCAGTCCTCCACTACTTTAAAGTAGTGGAGGACTGACCCCTTAATTGGTATTATAAATTCCCAAAAAGCACTTAAATTTGTTGTTTTTTAGTGGTGTCCATTAATTAGGGGCTTGACCACAGGCACTGGAATTTAGCTTCCCTACTATTTTTGTCCCATGAGCTTCATCGATATTTAATTTACTTGCGATATAATTTAGGTTCTTGTCAGTGATTCCCCCACCAGGCAGAATAATAATTCTGTCTTTCGCAAAATCCACATATTCCTTCAACCTGATAAGGTTATTTTCGATCGGTGAAGAACTCGGACCTCCGTGAGTTAAGATCCGATTCACATGGTGTTTCACTAGCCAATCAATTGCTTCAAACTGATAGTCGTGCTTTATCTGGTCAAAAGCCATATGAAATGTGATTTCCATCCCTTTTGCATATTCTAGCAAAGTAAGCATGGCTCCCTCATCAATCCAACCCGAGTCAGTTAAACAGCCAATTACAACTCCATCGGTCCCCAACTGTTTAAAATGGGCAATATCATTTTGCATTATCTCTATTTCTTCTTTATTATAAATAAAGTTTCCACCCCTGGGTCTAACAATGGTCATTACCTTAATATTTTTGTTATGACAATATTGAATGGTTTTGGCAGCTACCCCGTGACTCACTGTGGTGCCTCCAACTGATAGATTATCACAAAGCTCAATCCGACTAGCACCACTTGCTATAGCCGCAGGAACCATTGTAAAATTCTCCACACAAACTTCCTTTAGCATAAACACCCACCTACCATACTCAACTAAGTTGCGGAACCATCAACTCGTATTAAATCTCCTGATTTTTTACAGGTTCCTCATGAGTTCCGATAAGCAAAAACCGCTCATTAACCGTCCCAACTTCATCCCCTGCATCATTCTTAATAATGGATGGTTTTAAATCTCTTAATCTAGTAATCGTTTCTTTATTTTTGTAACCAATTTGTTCAAGAATAGCGGCTACAATTGTAGGCCAAACATCTTCAGAACCATTTAACACTTTTAAGGCAAATCCAAGTCTTTCATTTTTCAAGCCAAAGCAATATACCCCCTGTGCTCCGCCTTTTGCCACGATATTTTGATCCTGTAGCAATACGGAACAAATAAATTGCTCTGAAGCAATCATAATGGGGTGCTCATTCATAATGCTAGTCATTTGTGTAACTGCTTTTTGCAATAATGGGTCCTTAATTAAATCTGGACAGGCTAATTTTAGATAAGTCATGGCCATATTCTTTAATGGAACCGCAAAAACAGGGACTCCGCAACCGTCTTTTCCAATTTTTATATCTGAAATGGGTACTTCAGAAAATGTCGCTAGAATATTCAATAGTTGTTGTTGGAGTGGGTGATCTACTTCCCAGTATCCTTCAACTGGATATCCAAGTTCACGGCAAACCGTGATAAAACCCATATGTTTCCCAGCGCAGTTATGATATATCCTTCTTTTTTCCTTGTTTTTTCTTACCATTTCCTCTCTCGGCTTCACATTTAGAGGATAAGAACAAGGACAAAATAATTCGTCTTCATTGACAGGTAATTTTTTTAACATGGATTCAAGAGCGTCAATATGATAGGTTTCTCCCCTATGAGAAGCTGTAAACAGAGAAGCTTCTTCCCTCGTTAAACCATATTTAGTTACAACATTTGATAAAAATACAGGAATAGCTTGAATTGGCTTTGCTGCAGACCGATAGAATGTGTAATGCTCCTGATCCCCAACATGGTAAGTGGTTCCCAGCTTATCATTTACACCACTAATCATCCCGATATGAACATTTTCAAGCAATCCAGCTCTCTTTTCTTCCACTAACGTATCCGTATTCATATTATACTCCTCTCATGAGCAAAAATAGCTACTCCAAATCCAACAGGGTATTTTGCGCCTGAATCGCCGAACCAAGCACAACCCCTCGATCACCTAACTGCGAATATACAATTTTCACTTTCTCTTTTAATGGTTCCCAAATATATAACTCAGATTTTTGTTCAATGGGTCCTTTTATTTCAGGAAGATTTTCGATGGTATTTCCGCTTAGAATAATGACCTCTGGATTGTACAAACATAATATATTGCTAATCGCTAGAGCTATATAAGTCGTTGTTCGATCCATAATATTGATGGCCCACGATTCTCCATTGCGGTAGGAATCGAATACTTCATCGATTGAATCAATCTCCTTTACTTTCCTGCTATCAGCAATAAGAGCCCCTTCGGATATATAGGTTGCAAGGCAGCCGATTTTTCCGCAATTGCAGACATTTCCAGTCGGATTAATAACCGTATGACCAATTTCCCCTGCATTATTGGATTCTCCTCGATAGATTTCTCCATTAAGAATGATAGCGGCACCGATACCTGATCCAATACCAACTAGAACGGCATTTTGGGAATCCTTTGCCATTCCCTTAAAATTCTCTGCCTCTATTTTCATTTTTAACTCATTATCAATAATGACAGCAAAATGGGTAAGTTGATGGAGGTCTTCCGCCAGGTTTACGTTCTTCCATTTTAATTGGTCCGAAACCGTAACGACTCCATTTTTATAATCTATGGATCCAGGTAATCCTACTCCAATAGCAATAATCCTTTCCGTAGGGATCCGATTTTTATCAATTAAGCCCTTCACATTCCTATTTACTTTTTCCAGCGTTTCATTGTAGCCTTCAGTTGCTTCTCTGGATATACTCTGCCATGCTACAATTTCTCCGACATAATTGACGATGCCTATTTTGATCATTAATGTATCTATTTCAACTCCGATTGTATAAAGAACATCACCACATACATCAAGTAATGCTGCCTTTCTTCCTACTCCTGAAGTGACTAATTCCGTTTCTCTCACAAATCCTTGTAATTGTAACTCATTAATAATCCTTGTAATGGAAGTTGGGCTCATTCCAGTCACTTTCGCAATTTCCATTCTTGAAATAGGAGAGTGGTTTTTGACAATGTCAAGGACTAAATTTTTGTTTTGCTTTTTCATTAAGAGTTGATCATGTTTTTCCATTTATTTACATCCCATTTCCGAAAAATTCCTTTAAAAAATCATGGTAATTCTCTATTTAGAAAGAACTAACATCATTTTTCAAAAGCAACATCCTTGAGAGAATTAGATTCTCTCATAAGATTTGCTAGCAGGTGCAGTTCTTCCTATTTGAATGTTTTAATATATTCAATCGCCTCAGAGATATCTTTGACTGGGTTCGTGTTAACTTCCCGCTCAATAGTTAAATAACCACTATAACGGATTTCTTGTAAGGCCGCAAAGTATCGGGGAAAATCTACCGCTCCCTTGCCTAGCGGTAATTCTCTAAAATACTCACCGGAGGCAACCATTTTGGAAATTTTTTCATGATCCGTACCACTTCCATAGCCAAGGGCCCCATAGACATCACGAGGGTCTACTGGTTTTAACCGGATCCCATCCTTCACATGGGTGTGGACGATATAATCTCTAAGAAGCTTCACACCTTCCACGGGATCATCACCCGTTACCATCACCATATTGGCCGGGTCAAAATTGACGGAAACTCCATTGGTCGTTAAGCTATCCAAGAAGGATTTTAATCTGGCAGCAGTTTCCGGACCTGTTTCAATCGCAAAGTAGGAATTCATACTTTTGGCATAAGCCCCCAATTCCTCACAAGACATTTGCATGGCTTCATACATAGGACTGTCCTTTTCTTCAGGGATTATACCGATATGTGTCGTTACGATACTGGCCCCTAGTTCTACTGCAAGATCCAAAATCCGTTTTGATTTTTCGATTTTCGCTCGATTTTGCTGGCGGTCTTGGAACCCATGACCACCTAAATCACCACAAAGTGCCGAGATTTTTAATCCGATTGACTCGATATACCTTTTTAACTCGTTACGTGAAGTGGAGCTTAAATTTTCCGGCGCCATTTCACCTTCAACTGCATAAATTTGAACACCATCTGCTCCCATTTCTTTGGCTGCCTTTAATCCTTCCCGAAGCGGCAAGCGAAGACTATCAACAATCACACCAATTTTGTTGGTTACTCTTACATGATTCATGAATTAAAATGTCACCTCGCATTTCTTTTCTGAGGCTTCATAGATACCAGCTAAAATTTTCATGATTTCAACACCATCTTCAACACATGCAACTGGTTTTGTATCGAATAAGCAGCATGTCACAAATGAATCAATTTCATTTTGAAACGCATTTGAGAAATCAAAAGTGAGTTGATCAATCTGGGGGTGAACATTCACAATGGTGTCATTTTCCTCACTGATTAAAACTAACTCTGGTTCTAATTCAGCTCCGCCTTTTGTCCCAAATAATTTTACCTGTATTTCATCTTTCTGTGCGTGTAAAGTATAAGAAACATCTACATACAAGGAAGCACCGTTCTCAAATGTAATGAGGGCGTTTGCCAAATCTTCCACTGTATTTTTTCCTTTATCATAGTCCGCTGCTTTATAAAAACCTAAATTCTCTACATTTCCACGATTTCCAAGTTGACGATAGGTGTTCCCAGAGATGGATTTCACTTTGGGGCGCCCCATTAAATACCAACAAATATCAATGATATGTACACCAAGATCTATTAAAGGTCCGCCTCCAGAGCGTTCTTTATCAGCAAACCATCCGCCGGGATTCCCTAAACGGCGTAAACACGAGGCTTTGGCATAATAAATTTCTCCTAATTTCCCCTGATCAATAAAGGATTTCAATACTCTTGTGTTCGTAGCGAATCTCCTCACAAAACCAACCTGTAAGGTTTTATTATATTTACGGACCGCTTCCTCCACCTTTAACGCTTCTTCTACCGTCATGGAGAGGGGCTTTTCTACTAAAACGTGTTTCCCGCTTTTTAAGGCATTAATGGAAATTTCGGCATGGCTATTATTCCAGGTGCAAATACTGACCGCATCTATATGAGGATCATGATATACTTCCTCTAAAGAGTCATATACAATTCCAATTCCATACTTCTTTGCCTTTTCTTCCGCTCTCTCCTTTGAATAATCATATACGCCGTATAAAACGGCATTTGGATTGTTCGTATAAGAGGCTAAATGCATATCAGAAATCGAACCAGTCCCGATCACACAAACCCGTAAAAGCTCCAAATGTATCCATCCCTTCTATCGATTACTGAACTTCATTCCATAATCTTCTTACATTATCCATCCCAATTTTCGAACCGATTTTACAATCTTCCATTCCCTCAAACTCTACCGTTAAATAGCCATCATATCCTGAGTTTTTAACAAGTTTCATAATTTCACGAATGTTTAAATCTCCATGACCGACAATGGCCCCCCGCAAATAGTTTTCATTGACCGTTCGAAACCAAACTCCATCGCCAGGGTTTTCATAATAAGGACGAATATAGAAATCTTTAAAATGAACAGTGGCTGCATAGCTAATATTTTTCTTTACCCCTACAAGCGGATCTTCATCAATGCAAAGGAAATTCCCAACATCAAGTGTTGTTTTAAAATTCTCACGGTTCACGGCATGAATAACTCGTTGGACACGATCGCTCGTTTGGACATTAAACCCATGATTTTCAATAGTGGTGGTAATGCCGAACTGGGCTGCATAATCAGCCACCAGTTGACTGCCTTTTACGAATTTCGAAAAATGCTTTTCAAAGTAATGAATCGTCATTTCTTCGGGCAGTAAAGTAAAGGCCGTTACATCATGACGCATAATCTTTATCCCTAAACGATTGACAATGTCCACATGTGCTTTTAGACGCTCCACTTCTTCATGAAAAGCTTCTTCAGTCTCTTGGACAAAGTTTGCAGGCAATGAATAGGCCGACAGTTCAATCCCTAAGGATGCCGCTTTTTCGTTAATTTGATCGGCCAATTCAGGATTGTCTACAACTGAGAAACCATAAGGGACAATTTCCATATGTTCTCCGCCATGATCAGCAATCCATTGAATAACATCTAATACCGTCATCGTTTCTTCCCTTAGCTCTCGAACTAAACTATACGTACTTAAACCTACTTTCATTTATCTTCACTCCCATTTTTTTAAAAATCTACTATTCTACTAAATGGCATGCCACGAAATGATCAGGGGTTTCCCCTTCTCTAACGGAAGGTTCCCTTACCTTACAAATATCCATAGCAGCAGGACAACGTGTATGAAATCTGCAACCTGTTGGCGGATCAACTGGGCTCGGCAAATCACCCTGCAGGATAATTCTTTCTCTCCGTAATCGCGGATCAGGAATCGGGATAGACGACAATAATGCTTTTGTATAAGGGTGCTGCGGATTAGAGAAAATAACCTCTTTCGGTCCTGACTCCACAATGGTTCCTAGGTACATGACCCCGATATGATCACTTATGTGCTCCACAACACTTAAATCATGTGAAATAAATAAATAGGTTAAATGGAATTCAGCTTGTAAATCCTTCAATAGGTTAAGGATTTGGGATTGAATCGACACATCTAAGGCCGATACGGGTTCATCCGCAATAATTAACTTGGGTTTCATAATGAGTGCCCTTGCGATTCCAATCCGCTGCCGCTGGCCTCCACTGAACTCATGTGCATATCGATGGGAATGGTATTCACTTAAACCTACGATTTCTAAAATTTCAGAAACCCGTTTATACCGTTCTGCCTTAGATAGATTGGTATGAATCGCAAGCGGTTCTGCTACAATATCCCTAACTTTCATTCTAGGATTGAGCGAGGCATAGGGATCCTGGAAAATCATTTGCACTTTTTTTCTCATTGCTTTTAATTGAGACTCTTTTCTTTGAGAAATTTCTTCCCCATCAATCCAGATTTCTCCCTCACTCGGTTCAATCAGCCGGGAAATCAGTCTCCCTGTCGTGGATTTCCCACAGCCGCTTTCACCAACAAGACTAAACGTCTTCCCCTCCGGAACCATAAACGACACATCGTGGACAGCTTTTAACGTATTCTTTTTTCCAAACATACCGGCAGGAATAGAAAATGACTTTTTAAGCCCGGTTACTTTTAAAAGAGTATTAGACACCGATTTCCCTCCTCCCCTCTTTGTATAACCAACAGCTGCAGGACCTTCCATTTTCCAATTTCATTTCTGGAGGCTCTTCGATATTACAGAGAGGCATCACATCATCGCATCTTGGGGCGAATTTACATCCCTTTGGCAAATTACTTGGATCCGGGACATTTCCTTTAATAGAATCCAGTTTTTCCTTTTTCTGCCCTAGCTTAGGTATCGAGCCTATGAGTCCTTTCGTGTAAGGATGTTTTGGACTTTCAAATAGTTCGAATACATCTGCCTCTTCAACCACTCTTCCCGCATACATAACAACAACCCGGTCGCACATCTCTGCTACAACACCTAAATCATGGGTAATCAATAAAACAGACATTTTTTCTTTCTCTTGCAGCTGTTTCATTAAATCAAGTATTTGAGCTTGGATGGTAACGTCAAGTGCGGTTGTCGGCTCATCAGCAATTAACAGCTGAGGATGACAAGAAATCGCCATCGCAATCATGATTCTTTGCCGCATACCGCCAGATAATTGATGTGGAAACTCATTCATGATGTCTTCCGATCTCGGGATGCCTACCTTTTTTAAAATAGAAACCGCATGTTCCCTCGCCTTTTTCTCTCCTAATCCTAAATGAAGGCGAATGGGCTCTAGCAGCTGTTCCCCAATTTTCATCACAGGATTTAATGAAGTCATTGGTTCTTGAAAAATCATCGCGATTTGTTTTCCGCGAATCTTCCTCATTTCACTTTCTGATTTTTCCGTTAGATCCTGATTATTAAATTGAATTCTGCCGCTCGTTATTTCTCCACTTGTCCCTTTAAATAGTTTCATGACTGATAGTGATGTTAAGCTTTTTCCACTCCCGGATTCACCGACAAGACCGAGAACCTCCCCCTTATGAATGTCGAAGTTAACACCGTGTAAGATTTTGATTTTTTGCTTATCCTTGGTGAATTCGGTTTCAAGATTTTCAACTTGCAGAAGCTTCTCCATCCTCTTCAAACTCCTTATTCATTCTTTGTTTTAGGGTCCAGCACATCACGTAAACCATCTCCAACTAAGTTGAAAGCCAAAACAGTTAAAAAGATGGCAATACCGGGCATCATGACTACATGTGTGGAGGTACCTAAATAATCACGCCCAAGACTCAGCATCGCTCCCCAATCCGGCGTCTCCGGGCTTGCACCTAAACCAAGGAAGCTTAAACTAGATGCAGCCAAAATCGCTGTTCCGATTCTCATCGAAATAAATACGATTAAACTACCAAGGGTTTCAGGAAGTATATGCTGAAACATTATCCTAAAATGGGAGGCTCCCATTGATTTGGCTGCCTCTACAAAGACCGTTTCTTTTGCCTCAAGCGTTGCTCCTCTTACAAGTCTTGCAAAGGATGGGACACTAAAAATGGCTACCGCTATCACCACATTGTTTAAGCCAGGCCCTAGGATAGCAACAATGGCAATAGCTAATAAGATATCCGGAAAAGCAAACATGACATCACTTGATCGCATGATAAGGCGATCTAACCAGCCGCCAAAATATCCACTGATAAGTCCTAAAAGAGTTCCTCCGATGGCTCCCAAAAATACAGAAAGAAAACTAACCGTCAACGAAATTCTTGCACCTGCCAGCAATCGGCTAAAAATGTCCCGGCCATATTCATCCGTTCCAGCTATGTGTTCCTTGCTAGGGCCTTGCAGCATGACATTATAGTCAGGTTTATAAGGATCATAGGGTGCCATGTAAGGTCCAATAGCAGCTATGATAATTAACAAGAGAATAAATAGGCTTGCCCAGAACGCGGTCTTTTGTCTTTTCCAATTCTTCCAAAAATCTTTAAGAGGTGAATACTTTTTTTCTATGATTCTAGTATTAGTCTGATTGACTGCTTTCGATATTTCCATAACTGCCCTCCTTTAAGCTGCGTATCGAATTTTAGGATTGAGATAACTGTATAAAATATCAACAATTAAATTGACGAGAATAAATTCAACAGAGAATAATAATAATTCTGCCTGAATGACGGGATAATCCCTAAAGGCAATAGAATCAATTAATAAACGACCCATTCCTGGAAAACTAAAAACCGTTTCTACCACTACAGATCCACCTAATAAAAATCCAAACTGCAGCCCTGCAATGGTAACAACCGGAATTAACGAGTTTCTGAGCGCATGTTTGGGAATCACAACAGACTCCTTTAGCCCCTTCGCACGTCCCGTTCGGATAAAATCAGCTTTGAGCGTTTCGAGTAATGAGGACCTCGTAAAACGAGCAAGCATCGACATAATCCCTGCGCCTAGCGTTAATGAAGGTAAAATATAGCTTTTCCATCCTTCTGCGCCGCCTGTTGGAAACCATCCCAGCTGTACGGAGAAAATTTGAATGAGGATTAATCCTAACCAAAAACCTGGTAACGAGATTCCAGAAACTGCCGCAACCATCCCTAGATAATCCGGCCATTTATTTTTAAAAACAGCTGAAAACGTTCCAATCAATAAACCGATTACTAAAGCCCATACCATGCTCGCTAATGTTAAAAAAATAGACGGCATAAAACGGTCGACAAACATATCAGATACGGGTAGTTTTGTATTTAGAGATGTTCCTAAATTACCTTGAAATAAATGACTCATATAGGTAACATATTGCTCCCATATGGGTTGATTGAGTCCAAGTTCTGCTTGAATCTTGGTTACCTCTTCTAATGTGGCATCTTTTCCTGCAACTAAACGAGCAGGGTCTCCCGGAATTAAGTGGGTAAAAAGGAAGATTAATATCGAAACGATAAATAGGATTGGAATCATTTCAAGAATTCTTTTAACAATATATTGGAGCATAATTGATTACCCCTTTCTAACAAAATCCAATAGTCAAATCTCCCTGCTGGAAAAGGCTTTTCTTCCGAAGGTTATTTGTTCTTGATGGCCCTAAAAAAGAAGGAAAGAAGCTTCGGGAACCAACCCTCCGCCTCTTTAATTACGAGAAATTTCTACTTAATATTTGCATTAGTAACGTCAATTCCACCATCTGGCGTAATGTTCACACCTTCAACATTTGCTCTCTTACCATCTAGAATTTCATCCACACCTAGGAAAATCCATGGAGCATCTTTATAGATGGTCGATTGAATATTACTATAGATTTCTGCCAGTTTCGTGGTATCTCCCGTTTTATTCACTTCCTCAATCCATTTGTCTATTTGGTCATTTTTATAATAAGCAGTATTAGCACCATCCGGAGGGAAGGAGCCGCCATAAAATAGCGGTTTCGTTGCATTAGTGGTATCGGATGGGTATGCTGACCAACTTACGTACCACATCTGCAGCTTTGCATCCTCAGGTTTTTGTGCTCTGAAAATTTCGTCTGATAGGGTACCTTCTTCCATTGATTTAATTTGTAAATCTACACCAATCGCTTTTAATTGCTGCTGGATAAACTGCATCCCTTTCATCGTATCGGAATTGGTATTCCCCCAAATTTCTGCTTTAAAGCCCTTTTTATACCCTGCGTCTTTTAGCAACTGTTTTGCTTTTTCAATATTTTGTTTATATTCTTCCTGTTTTGTGTAATAAAGTGTTTTACTAGGAATAATCGAGTCTAATGGCAATCCCAATCCTGCGTTCACTACATTAATAAAAGCATCCTTATCTACCGCATAGTTTAATGCTTGGCGGACACGAGGATCATTAAACGGTTTTTTCATGGTATTAATCGATACATAACGAGCAATGGTAGAAGGGATTTTTTCGACTTTAACAGCATCATTGCTCTCTAATTCTTTTAAGTTTTGACTTGGTAACGGATAGATTACTTGAGCTTCCCCTGTTTTTAACATGGCTACCCGTGAACCGTTTTCCGGAACTGGCTTATAAGTGATTTTCTTGACACGGTCGGCTTTTTCCCAATAACCATCAAATCGTTCTACTGTTAAATGGTCTCCCTGAACCCATTCCACAAACTTAAATGGTCCTGTACCGACTGGATTTTTACCGATTTTATCTTTTCCCTCAGCCAGCAGCTTAGGGCTAAGAATCTTTGCGGATACAAATCGTGTTAACATCCCAGCATAAGGATCTTTTAGAGTAATTTTTATTTCATAATCATTGATAGTCTGGATGTTTGTGATAAGGTTAAACCCACGGCTATTTAAACGCAGGCTATCGTCCTTCATGATTCGTTCAAAGTTCGCTTTTACTGCCGCTGCATTAAATTGTTCCCCATCGTGGAACTTTACACCTTTTCGTAATTTAAACGTGTATTCCAACGCATTGTCACTGACACTATACGCTTCAGCTAATTTTGGGGTAATTTTTCCATCTGCATCAAATCCTAAAAGACCTTCGAGCATAGCTGATTGTACGGAATTAGAATTGGTATCACCTGTATTATGCGGATCCATTGAAATAAAATTTTCATTTACTGCGATCACCATTTCTTTGTCTTCTTTTTTGCTGCCTTCTTTCTTTTCTCCGCTACTTTCTTTACTAGAACACCCAACAACCAACACTGCCGAGATTACAACTACCAGCAGCATTTTCCAAAAATGTGCCTTTCTCAATTGATTTCCCCCTTTGATTATTTTTCCAGGTATTTCGGTCTTGTTGTGATATTCTCAGCTATACCCTTGATAGAATATGATTTTGATTCCTTCTATCTTCTTCTTGGTAGTACAGAACAATGGATAGAATTAATCTTTAATCCGAGTGAATAGTTTTTTTCACGATGTTTGTAATTAGCATAAAATTCACTGCCAATCTTGCTTTTTTTACTTATTTTATAATTAATTTCTCCAGTGGTGAAATTAATATGATAAAAAATTTTAAACCTATTAAATTTCCTTTTATGTAACGTTATTACTAAATAGATATTTTAAAGCTTCACTGCTAGGTTGAGATTATTATATCTTTCGTCAGAAACATTTTCAATACATTTTCTAAAAAATTTAAATTTTAAAAATGTTCTAATTACGTATATTCATTATTCAAAAAGATGCTTTTAGTGTTGAAAAAAGAGAAACCACCTGGCCTCTACTATCAGGCAGATCTAAGGTGGTTTCTTGTCTTTATTCTTTCATTTTCCACAATCTAAAAACCTATCAATCTTCGACAAATTCCGTGGCGTGAGAGGCACTGGAATCTAATTAAGGCTTCACACTTATGATCGTGGTCCAGCCGCTATACACCTTGGTTTTGCCAACCATTCTATAGGCTCTTAATTTATAATAATAAGTCCTTCCTCTTGTTAAACCACTGTTCGTGTAATATAAGGAAGTGGTACTTTTTAGAAGAGTATAGGTTCCTGAGCTCGATGTAGCTCTGTAAAGTTCATAACCACTGGCGCCTGCTACAGCACTCCATGTCAGCTTAAAGCTGGTCGAACTTACTCTAGCTGCTTTGAAGTTAGCCGGAACAGATGGTAGAGGTTTTGCAAAAACAACAGCCGATAAATTACTATAAACCTTCGTACTTCCGACCATGCGGTAGGCTCTAATTTTATAGTAATATGGTGTATTTGTAACAAGCCCTGAATTATTAAAACTTGTGGATGTGGTTGACCCTGCATAATAATAAGACCCCGTACTTGAGGTTGCCCGATATACCTCATATCCGCTTGCGCCACTAACAGCTGTCCAGCTCGTTTTGATACTATTATAAGCCGATGATGTTGCCTTGGCTGAAGATGGTGTCGCAAGGACTGGTTTGGCAGAAACTACAGAACTATAACCACTATAGACTGATGGTGTTACAGTTTTATAGGCTCTAACCTTATAATAATAAGCCGTCCCCGTATTCAGAGATGTGCTGCTATATGACGTACTCGACGTAGACGCTATTTTTGTATAAGTCCCCGTGCTGGATGTCGATCGATAAATCTCATATCCTGAGGCGCCGCTAACGGCTGACCAAGATAAGTTCACGCTATTGTAAGTACTTGCCACGGCCTTCAAATTCGCTGGTGATGCAAGTGTTACAGTGATTTGGCGTGTAACAGTCGTTTCATTCCCTGACGAGTCCGTAACAGTATACGTCAGCGTGTATACGCCGGGAGTCTTACTGTTGACTAAACCATTAATTTTTATGGCACTTGTCACATCTCCATCTGAGTTATCCCTTGCAGTTACGCCAACTCTTGGATCAAACGTTGTGTTCACATAAATCGTCTTCGATGTTGCCCCTGAAATGACTGGTTTTATGTTATCAACAATGGGTGGGGTCGTATATTGTCTGTTTAAAACAGTACCGGGATAGTAGAAAGATAAAATGTCCTTGTACAGGATACCGGCAGCTGCACGGTGATTAGCACCATATTGACTTAAACCAACACCATGTCCGTTCCCAAAGCCTGAAAACACAAAAGCATCGTTGGTTTCGTTGATGGAAAACAAATTGCTCTTCAAGTCTCTTGAACCGACCTTCTTAGGGTCGTTTGTGCCGATGATTGTTCGCATATCGTCTGCAAGCTGGTTATCGATACTTGCGGTTTGAAGTTCAAGTTCCCCATTTGAATTGAAAACGTCTTTTACAAAAAAATCGAGCGATAGATTACTTTTTGTAAATCGACCGCTTTCGGTAGGATTGGTAAAGGAAACCTTTGGGATGGCCACAATTTTGATTTGTTTACCACTCAATCCTGATAGATTTTTCATCATCCATTTTTTAATGTTGTTTGAGTACATGGCATCTATTTCATTGGAAGAATCCCACCAGCTGCCTGGATTTTTGAGGTCCAATGAAGTGACATCCATTTGCTGTTTATGCAAGGTAGCATCCCAAGTAAAGGTTGTATCATACTCGTCGGTTTGAACCTTAAAATACGGAAGGGATTCTGGGTACCAGACATTAAATAGTTTTTCCGTCTTTCCACCGTTAGAGGCAGAGAAAACAGCATTAATGACATTCCCACCGTAGGTTAAGATTTCACCTTCTGTCGCGTCAACTGCCTCAGATGATCTAGGATGTAAGCTTGTCACGCCTCCATATACCTGAAAAGCGGTAGTATCATTGATCACCTGGTTCAAACGAAAATACGCATAGGTTCGGGCTGAAACCGCCTGTGCCTTTAGGGCTTCCATCGGCCAAAGCGCAGGCATTTCATCCGGGACAACACTCTTTACATAATCTTCAAGATTAATAGTGTTAATCGGCCTGACATATTGTTTATCTTCAACCGTAAAAAGAAAACTGCCAGCGTATTCACGATTATTGATGACGGCATGATCATTACTTTTAACCGGTGTGATTGATAATTCACTCCCGGAGGCTAATTCAATCGTTCCATCATATAATCCAAGTGTTTCATTCTCTACCTTCACTGAATAACCTCGCTCACTAGTTAATAGATTCGCGGAATCGCCGTTTAAGTAGTAGCTGCCCACTATGTTTAATGAAATACTTGACTGATTACCTAATAAATTTCTTAACTTTACTTGAACCTGTGGTTCTGTCGCAATCGTTTCTGCCTTTTTATAACTTGGAACTATCCCCAAGCAGATAACGAATACAATTAAGTAGATTAATAGTTTTTTCATAAGAAAATCCTCTCTCTTTGTTTCATATCTTAATAATACTTCTTTTTCTACCATATTTCCTCATTTGTCCTAAAAAATAGGAATCCCTTTTTTGGGATCCCTATCTAATGTTTTAAGAACTAGCAAATACATCAAGCATCATCGTTTTCATTTCAGCTAACACTTTCATTCTACCATTTTCCACCAATCAGAACCTTCCATCTTCGACAAATGACGATTACATTCTTCCTAATTAAACGTTTGATTGAAAGTGCCACAAACCCTTTGGAAACGCGATCTTTAGCCTCAATTCCAGAGAATTTCTTGTAGAAGAAAAGCTCTGCTTTCTTCTCAAATACTACAAAGCTAGCCAATAAAAATGGCTTTCTACAATCATCGACGGGTTCTTCCAAGTTGGCATGTTAATCAAACGATTGTGTAAAAATAGGATTAATCCCGTTGTTTAAAGCTTTCCCTCTTGATTTAGGTAAAATAATTGTCGGTGATCGACAAGATTTTAATAGATTATTCCTCCAGATTAGCAATAATGATCATTTTCGTCTAAATACTGCCTTCTTTGGCAAATACCTTGTTTTTCTCCTTTTACACAAACGATTGGTTAAAATTCGCCTCAGCACCCGTCATGACTGGATTTATCACTTAAAATACCTGAAAAGAATGTCGATTGCTGTCTCCAACCATTCCTTTTTGAAAAAGGAACCCAAGTGGGGATCTGAAATAGGATATTTTGTTTGCGAAACTATACGATTTGTTTACGAAACCGAGCCATTTGTTTGAATAAATTTTTCGAACAATCTA
Source organism: Neobacillus sp. C211 (assembly GCF_051842875.1). NCBI lineage: Bacteria > Bacillati > Bacillota > Bacilli > Caryophanales > Bacillaceae > Neobacillus > Neobacillus sp. C211. The sequence continues at coordinate 35,561 of NZ_JBPXRO010000021.1, read as the reverse complement.
AAGTATCATCATTTCGAAACGGTTTTATCTACCTTCATTGTTGTAATTAGCAATTGAACTGTAATGATTAACATTAAAATCAAAATTACAGCGCTCAGATAGTATTGAATATTAGGTTTATATCCATATTTACTGAATAGAAAAAAAGATACGATCAACAAAAAAGATAAAAACAGCTCAAAAATTAATGTAATAATAAAAAAGAGTACATAAGGAATAACAATCTCTTTGTGAGAAACGTGTTTTAAAGTTAATCCCTCCCAACATAAGTCTGCTAATTTATTTATTTTCCTCATTGGTACCACTCCTATTAATCCCAACTCAAATCAATTGCGTCAATTAAAGAATATATAAATATGACCAATTATTTCCTTATCATTAGAAAAATAAACTATTACTTTTCATTTATTGTATTTGCGTTGGTTTTATGGTGGTACCTCTAATTTAAAAATAGGTATTAATACTGATAAATATTTTTATTGCGCTAAAGAAACTTTAAGCACAACAAAAAGGTTTCGCGGGGAGCGAAACCTTTTTTGTTAACAGAGTTCATATTATTCTAATCTTGATGTAAATTAAATATTCTAGCCTACTTTACTTTCTTCTATGGCATGCTGCCAACTTGGGTAGTAATACAAAGCACTCCGCATTAAATCAGGATAAAGTTGTTTTACCTCTTTTTTACGTAGAGAATCACCTTGGTTCTGTAACTTCTGGATCTGAGTAATGACTTCCTTTGATGTAAATGGAACATCCATTTTTCATTCCTCCCTTTCCAAGTTATCTTTACTAGTTTCCCCCTTGGCTAACAATATAAAACCTGAAAACAAAACTTTTTGATCTTTTTGTTGATTGCTTCTTGCAGTTGCTGCTCCCAGTCCGTCTGTTTTTCTTTTATTTACATTCCTCCTTTATTGTAGAAATGGCATTACCACTTCCCTATCTAATTTATCCACTTGGTGTGGACTTTCAGTGAAGAAAATATGAAAAAATTATGAAATGTTATCCTTATGCAGATTGTATTGGGGCAAAAATATCGAAAGTTATTAAAATGGGATTGGAAATACTATTGTAATATAAACGCCACGGACGTAAAGGATTTAACATCTCCCTGTTCTTTGTTTCAGAAAATTCTATGTTACGATGATAAAAACTTAGCAACCAAAGAACATGGAGGGTAAAAGAATGCTTAAAAAAATTATTTCAATTATAGCAGTTGCTGTACTCTCAGTAACTGTAAGTGCTAATGTACAAGCTGCAACCGTAACAGTACAAAAAGGGGATACCCTTTGGGATCTATCACGCGCAAATAATACATCTTTAGAAAATATACAAAAGTTGAATCATCTTACTACGGACCTTATTCACCCTGGAGATGAACTAACCATTGCACCGGAAAAACATTATGATGTTAAGCAAGGTGATACACTATGGGACATAGCCATGGATTATCAGGTAACTGTTCCGCAACTTAAAGAATGGAACCAATTAACTACCGACCTCATCCATCCTGGATTAAATCTATTAATCTATGAAGGTTTAAATACTACTAATACTAAGGTTGTAATAGAAAAACAAACGAAACCTGCTGCACATACAGCATCAGTAAAGCCTGCAGCGCAGGAACCAAAGGAAAGTGAACCTGTGGTAGAAGCTGCATCAACTACTAATACAAGTTCAAGGGAAATTACCGTGAAGGCTACAGCCTATACGGCTTCATGTGAGGGATGTTCCGGTACTACCGCTACTGGTATTAACCTTAAAGCAAACCCAAATGCAAAGGTCATCGCAGTTGACCCATCTGTTATTCCGCTTGGAAGTAAAGTTTATGTAGAAGGCTATGGAAATGCAATCGCTGGAGATACTGGCGGAGCCATTAAAGGAAATCGAATTGATATCTTTATTCCTTCTAATCAAGATGCGATCAACTTTGGAGTAAAACAATTAAAGGTAACAATATTAAACTAACATGCCAAAAACCAGACAATCCTGAAGATCTCTATTTACGTAAAAAACACTGCAACTCCCTTTATTTATCAAGGGGTTGCAGTGTTTTTATATTACCTTTGTTGATTCATTACCATATTTTGTGATTTAGCCAAATAATATGAAAACACTCGACATGAAATATAAAAAACCGGCAACGTCATAACGAATCGTCGCCGGTTTTATTATTACTTACCTTCTAATTCTGTTTTAATACTTTCTAATGTCTTACCTTTATATTGCTTTATTGCTTTTGGAGCGTTATAAATGCTTCGTTTGCCTAGGTCCATAATTTGGTGTCAGCCATCACACCACATCAAGCATTTTGTATTGGGCTTTCACTAATTCATAATAAACTCCTTGTTTAGCCATCAGAGTGTCATGGTTTCCCTGCTCAAGAATTTTTCCATGATCAAGCACCAAGATTTTGTCGGCTTCCCTGATCGTCGATAACCTGTGCGCAATCATAATCGCTGTTCTTCCTTTTAATAACGTTCTTAATGCCTTTTGAATCTTGACCTCTGTTTCCGTGTCAATACTTGCGGTGGCTTCATCCAAAATGAGAATTTTCGGCCTAGCGAGAAGGGCTCTGGCGAAAGAAAGTAGCTGGCGCTCACCCACAGACAAGATATTGCCCCGCTCTTCCACCTCCGTTTGGTAGCCATTGGCAAGCTGGTTAATAAACGAATCGGCTCCTACTACCTTCGCTGCAGCGATCACATCCTCGTCACTTGCTTTCGGATTTCCAAAACGAATATTTTCCAAAATCGTTCCTGAAAAGATAAACGTTTCCTGCAGAACCACACCAATTTGCGAACGAAGGCTGGCAATCGACAATTCGTGAATGGGATGGTCATCGATTTTTACAACACCTGAGGTAGCATCATAAAAGCGGCTGATCAAGTTGGCAATTGTCGTTTTCCCGGAGCCCGTATGTCCCACAAGCGCGACCGTCTCCCCCGATTTTATGGAAAAAGAAATACCGTTTAACGCCCTCCGTGAGGCATCATAGGAAAACTCCACATCCTCAAAATCAATCTGCCCTTTAATAGAAGGGAGAACCAACGGGTTTGAAGCCTCCGCCACAATCGGCCTTTCATCTAAAAACTCAAAAATCCGCTCCGAAGACGCCATCCCGATCAGCAGCTGATTATACAGCTGACCAAGACGTGAAATCGGCTCCCAGAACATCCCTAAGTAAAAGGCAAAGGATACAAACTCCCCGATTGTACTTTCACCGCCCGCGACAAGAAAAGCCCCGTACCAGATGAGAATGGCCGTCCCGATAGCATTGGTGATCTCGACAAACGGTCCAAACATGGCATTTTTATGGACAGCTTGTTTCCAAGTTTCAAAGTTTTCCTGGTTGACTCCCTTAAAAAATTGAATGTTTTCTTTTTCTTGGGTAAAGGCCTGTGTGACGCGAATTCCTTGAATACTTTCATTTAAATGGGAATTAAGCTTCGACTGGACGAGCCGAACCGATTGCCACTGCAGCCGGATTTTTTTTCGCAGGCTGGTGGAGATGAAAAACATAATCGGCAAAATCACCATAATCGCAACCGTTAATTTTGCATTCAAAGAAAATAAGATAATAATCGTCGCAAGCAATAGGAGAAAATCGGTTAATAGATTAATAACACCACTTGTAAACAACTCCTGCAATGAATTAATATCATTCATAATCCGTACAAGAATCGACCCGCCCGAACGCTGGTCGAAGAACCTGTGCGATAGGGACTGCACATGTGTAAACAAATGCTTCCGCAAATCATAAATGACATTTTGCCCAAGCTTGTTCATCCAACGGATTCTTAGCAAATTGACAAAATAGGATAAAACATATAGCCCTGAAATGATGAAAATCAGCTGGAGTAATAAGGTTGTATCTTTTTCAACAAGCGCCTTGTCAAGTGTATAGACGCCAATTAAAATCGGTATGATTAAACGGATGGATGTTGAAATGATCACAGCCATAAATGAAAGGGGCAGTAAATTTTTCGTATAGGGCTTTAAGTATTGCAGCAAGCGCCACATCTGATTCCAGTTAAACGATTTATCAATCACTTCATCCTGAGAGTAATGAAACCGCTCGAGGATTAGTTGTTTCTTTCGTTTTTCCTCCATGTTTTCACTTACCCTCCCGTCTTTTGCATAATGGCTGTCTGATCTTGATATTGAATGTTGTAGATGCGCCGGTACGCTCCATCATGGGCAAGCAGCTGTTCGTGTGTACCACGTTCGATGATTCTTCCCTGATCCACCACCAATATTTCATCGGCATGCTTTAGTGATGAAATACGATGGGCAATAATAAGCGTCGTTCTTCCCTTCATGACCTCGCGGAGGGCCTTTTGAATTTGAAATTCGGTTTCCATATCGACCGCACTTGTTGAATCATCTAAAATGAGAATCGCAGGATTCATACAGATGGCTCGTGCAATCGCAATCCGTTGTTTTTGCCCCCCGGAGAGCCCCATCCCCCGTTCTCCTAGCTTCGTGTCATATCCTTCAGGCAGCTCCATAATAAAATCATGGGCCTGCGCCCGTTTGGCCGCATTGATAATTTCCTCCATCTCCGCATCCGGCCTTCCGTAAGCGATATTTGCCTTGATGGTGGATGAAAACAGAAAGGTCTCCTGTAATACAACGCCAATTTGCGAACGCAGCATTTTCAACCCATATTCCTGAATAGGACGATCATCAATCCGAATTTCACCTGCAGTCGGTTCGTAAAAGCGGGACAGAAGCTGAATGATGCTTGTTTTCCCGGAACCTGTTGCGCCAATAAGCCCAATTGTTGTCCCTGGAAGCACGGAAAAAGTAATCTCCTTGAGCGCTTCTGACTCCTCCGTTCGATAGTGGAACGTGACCTGATTGAAGGCCACCTTGCCTTCCATTCTGCCGGTACTCCTGATGTCATCGCCGTCAATAATCGTTTCATCCGCTTCCAATACTTCCAGAAGCCTCTCACCGGAAGCTTTTGCCTGGGAGAACATATTGATGGTGAATCCCAGGTTCATAATCGGCCAAATAATATACCAAACAAGACTGTAAAAGGCGACAAGCTCCCCAGGCTTTAAGGCTCCATTGATCACTAGAAATCCGCCATATGCCAGTAGGGCGACAACGGAAATATTGCCGATCAGCTCCATCAGTGGGAAATATTTCGACCATACCCCCGACGTATATAGCTGTTTGGTCCTGTACTCTTGATTGGAGGAGTTAAAGCGCTTCATTTCCTCCTTTTCTTTGGACAGGGCTTTAACCGTATGGATCCCGTTAATATTCTCCTGCACCATTGTATTTAAGCGGCCGAACGATTCGCGAATCCCGCGGAATGCCGGATGGACGGCTCTGTCGAACTTATAAACCACCACACTTAAAAAAGGCAGCGACATCATCGTGACCAGAGTCAGGGAGACGGAATAATAGAGCATCACACAAAGACTGGTGCCCACGACAATGATAAAGCGAAGGACCTCGCAAAAACCGAAGGATACAAAAAAACGAAAGCCTTCCACATCCGCGGTTAAACGAGACATTAAATCCCCTGTCTTTGCGTTATCATAATAGCTGAACGATAGCCGCTGCAGTTTTTCATATAAGGCATTTCTAAGCATAAACACGGATTTAATGCCGAACATATCCGCCAAATAATGCTGGATGAAAGTAGAGAAGGCTTTTACCGCCATGAGCGCGATAAACCCCAGGGCAATCCATGGCACCCAGTCATATTGCCGGCCAAGCACAACGTCATCAATGGTTACCTGCAAAATGACCGGATAGATGACTGTAATGGCTGCGACAATCAGCATAAAGAGCAGCGACCAGATGAAATCCCTTTTAAAAGGAAGATAAAACGACTTTAACTTTTTTAAAACGAACATTTTTTCCTCCTTATGAAACCTATAAATTTACATGCCTTACATTTATATAGATTTAAGTTAGAAATATTTCGAAAATCGTTTAATTAGGTTGTTTAAATTTTGATAAACTCCACCTCCTTTTATGCCATAAACCAGCAACCATGTAAGCCTTTCCATTATTTTAGCAGTACACTCCCCTCCGTCCTATTGGCAAAAACATAGATTCATTGGTTAAAATAAAGTCTTTTGCCCACAAAAAAAAACGTACCACCCTTCTACGTGGCACGTTTCTTCTATTAGTATTAATTATTGCTCTCAGTCAATGGCCTGATGGGCCAGCAAAAGCGCCCCTGTAATCCCGGCATCATTGCCTAAACCAGGGCTTACAATATATTCTGACAGCACCGGCAAGGAAACATAGTCACGCAGAAACTCCTTCAAATGCTTATAAATAGAAGGGAATACCTGTTTCTGGTTCATGACGCCGCCGCCCAGGATAATTTTTTTCGGAGAAAGGATCAAAATATATTGCATTAGGGCCTGGGCAATATAGTAGCCTTCCAATTCCCATACTTCATTCCTGTCCACTAACTCAATCCCTTTTTGTCCCCAGCGCCCTTCAATGGCAGGGCCGGCCGCCAATCCTTCCAGGCAATCACCGTGGTATGGGCACCGCCCCTGATAGGGATCCTCCGGATGAGGTCTGACGAGAATATGCCCCATTTCCGGATGAGAATGCCCTTGAAGCAGCTGCCCCTGAACGAGCGCCCCTGCTCCAATTCCTGTTCCAACCGTTATATACAAGCAGCTATCCAACCCTTTGGCTGCACCAAAGGTCGCCTCGCCTAACGCGGCAGCGTTCACGTCCGTATTAAATCCGATGGGAACCCCAAACTCATCCTTAAACGTTTGCACAAACGGATAATCCTTCCATCCTTGTTTTGGGGTAGACGTGATATGTCCATATGTAGGGCTTTCCCAGTTGACGTCAATCGGGCCAAACGAACCAATCCCGATGGCTTCGATTGGGTATTTTTTTAAAAATTCTATGACCTTTGGGATGGTTTCATTCGGAGTAATGGTAGGCACTTGAATCCTGTCCACGATATTCCCTTTTTCGTCTCCTACCGCGCAAACAAATTTTGTCCCGCCCGCTTCAATCGCACCATGCATTTGCAGCTCCTCCTAATCTATTATTCTTCAAACCGGCCTGCGTCCTTGAGGAAATGAAACAATGCCCCGATTAAGTTGGCATCATTTCCAAACTGACACGCCTCCACTTCAATCTCTAACGTGGAAATGTCATCCCTTAACCTCATCAATTCCCGATTGATCCCGTCCATCACTTCCTGCCGCTTGCTGATGCCGCCACCAATGAGGATTTTTTGCGGGTCCAAGGCATATTTTAAATTATAAATTCCGATGGCAAGCCGTTTATAAAATTCTGCAATACTCTCCTTGGCAATCGTGTCACCTTTATCGGCAATAAGAAATACTTCTTCACCGTTCAACATTCCTTTTTCCAGTGACTTTCTCCTCGCAACCTCCTCCACTAAAGCATGGGTTGAAGCAGTCTTGCTCCAGGTTTGATCAAGCGGATTTTTAGACTGTGCTCCCATGATCATGTAGCCGAACTCCCCGACGTGGAGCGACGCCCCGCGTAAGATTGATTGGTTAATGACGATACTGCCGCCAATTCCGGTACCTATGACAATACAAATATAGTATTCCGTGCCTTTTGCTGCACCTAACCATCCTTCCGCCAAAGCGGCGCAATTGGCATCGTTTTCTATCGATACCGGGAAACCCGTTCGTTCCCTTATGAGGTCAGTCATACAAACTCCATGTATATACGCAATCGCACTGGCACCGCCAATAAACCCCGTTTTAACATTTACAGCACCGGGCGAACTTAATGCAATGCCTTGCAGTTCAAATGAATTCGAATATTCTTTTGTAATTTGGCTAAGTTTCTGCAAGAAACTTTCTAATCCATCACAAGGAGTCGGAAACTTCCCACTTTCTAATTTCTTTCCTTCTTGATCCATAACAGCATATTTTATATAGGTGCCGCCAATATCGAATACCATGTACGCTTTCATCCGACTCACCTCATTTTCATCCTTTGCCCATTCCATGGTTAAAACCCATTGTTTTCGGACAACTGTTTGTACCATTTCCCTGATTTTTTAACCGTTCGTGTTAAATCGTTCTTTAAATCTACTTCCACTAATCCATATCGGTTCTTATAAGCGTTCGTCCATGACCAGTTATCCATAAATGTCCATAGGTGATATCCTAAGCAATTCGCTCCTTCTTCGAGCGCTTTATGCACCCATTTCAGGTGTTCCTGGATAAATTCAATCCGATAATCATCCTCAATAAACCCTTCCACATGACGGAACTTTTCTTCCCCTTCAACACCCATTCCATTTTCCGAAATAAAGAATGGCAGATTCCTATAGTTGTCACGGAGGTCAATCATAATATCGTAGATAACTTCCTCGCAGATTTCCCAACCACGGTGCGGATTGATTTTCCTGCCTGGCATGATATAAGGATCAAAAAGATGTTCCGGCATAAACGGAGCATTCTCCGGCTCAGGCTTCTCTTTCGCTTTAACACGGCGCGGCTGGTAGTAGTTCACGCCTAATAGATCAATCGGATTATTTCTAATCACTTCCAAATCACCGGCCTCCACGGCTGGAAGCAGGTCTCTTTCATTTAAAATATCAATCAAATCACGGGGATACTCCCCTTTTGTGACCGGATCAAGGAAGCTGCGGTTAAAGAATAAATCCGAAATATGGGCAGCCTTTACATCTTCTGCAGCCTGACTCCGCGGATAAGTTGGGGTGAGATTGAGGATAATGCCAATTTTCCCGTCCACATTAATTTTTCTAAAGGCTTCTACTGCCTTCGCATGGGCCACAATGGTATAGTGGGCAACCGTTGCCCCCCGTTTGAAATCCACTATATTTGGATAATGCCAATTATATAAATACCCGGCCTCAACCGGGACGATCGGTTCATTAAAGGTAAACCAATATTTCACACGGTCGCCAAATAAGCGAAAACAGGTCTCCGCATAATTCACATAGGCATCGATGACCTCCCGGCTTTCCCATCCGCCTTTTTCCTGCATGCACATCGGCATATCGAAATGGTATAAATTCATAAATGGTTCGATGTCATGTGCAATCAATTCATCGATGACCTGGTTGTAAAAGGCAACGGCCTTCCCGTTTACTTCACCAGTTCCATCCGGAATCAAACGTGACCATTGAATCGAGGTCCGAAAGGAGTTATGGCCCGTTTCTTTCATTAGCTGGATATCTTCTTTAAACCGATGATAGAAATCCGATGTATGTTCCGGGCCAACCCCATGATGAAAACAAGCAGGTTCCACGCTGGACCAATAATCCCAGATACTTTGCTTTCTACCATCCATCAGCGCTGCGCCTTCCGTTTGTGGGCCTGATGCGGCACTTCCCCACCAAAAGTTTTTTGGAAAACGATAGGTAAGGTTATATTCTTGCAATCTATTATCCATTGATTATCACCATCCTTTTATATAATTTTTCTCCATTCACTTGGTGTCGTTCCCACACTTTTTTTGAACTGTTTATAGAAATAAGCCGTATCCGAATACCCGACCTTTTTGCCAATTTCACCTGCACGGTAATGCGTGGTTTTGAGGAGCTCCTTTGCCTTTTCCAATCGGTATCGGTTTAGGTATTCTGAAAAAACTGCCCCTACTTCTTTTTGAAATAATTGCCCCAAATAGATGGCATTGACATGAAACTGCTGGCCCAATGTTTTTAACGAAATCCCTTCATCATAGTGGGCATGGATATAATCAAGGACATTTTGGACAATCGGACTGCGATTGTTGACTTGCTTATGGATTGAAAAAATTAATTCCTGGCAATATTCCTTCAAAATGGCTTTCATCTCGTCAATATCAGAGCTATACACGATTCTTTCGATGGCAGCCGTATGATAGGAGAGATCGTTCGGCTGCAACGAATAATGGATATAGGAAAGTAAATTAAAGATATATTTTCTGGCAGCTGGCGGAGAGATAAAGCTGGAATTCTTGGTGAGATCCTGAAAAAAAGAATCAATCCGTTGAAAAACTTCTCCCTCTGCTTTCAATAGCTGCTTGACAATCGTTTCTTTAAATTCTTGCTGTTTTTTTAATTCTTCATGCTTATCAATCGTCAAATGTTCGGAAAGAAGTACATTTGGGCATGAATATAACTGCAATAAGCTGTATTCCCTTGCTCTCATAAAACTTTCTTCTAATTCGTCTACCGCTTTTACCGGTTTTCCCATCGCTAAGTAGAATAAACCTGCCCCTCTTTTTTCATCTTTTAGCTGCTCTACCAGGCCTTGGTTATATCGATATAGTTCCTCTTCCTTTTCGCTCCCTATAATAATGACCAGGTCTTGATTTGGAGTGAATAAACAAACGGCTGCGCAATGTTCCTCAATAAAGGTTCTGATTTCCTTTAGAATCTCAACTCTGTAATAGTTTTCAAAGCTTAAAATAGAAACAGCATAATACGGCTGAGTAAACTGGATATCATATAATGACAATCTTTCCAGACAGTCGTTCTTCTCAATCTCTCCATTTAAAAACCGCCATAAGGTATTGTCCATTAGGGTAGACGGTTCCTGTGCCTGATTACCTCCCGACACTGCATTCATTTTCCGGCCTACATTTTGAATGGTCGATAATAATTCTTCCTCATCCACAGGTTTGACTAAATAGTTTTCGATCCCTAATAACAGACCATGCTTAATATACTTAAACTCTTGATAACCAGTTAAAATTATACATTTCACCTTCGGCTGGATTTTTTTCGCTTCCTCAATTAAATCCAACCCGGACATTTCTCCCATTAATATATCGGTAATTAGGAGGTCGACTGGATGTTCCTTAAGATAGGTAAGAGCCTCTTCCCCACTCTCGGCACGCGACACAATTTCAAAGCCATCATCCTCCCAATCTAGGAGGGCTTGAAGTCCTATCGTAATTAACGGCTCGTCATCAACTAGAAGCACCTTATACATCGCTGGTCCCTCTTACTGGAATAGAAAGTGTCACAATCGTTCCCTTATCTTTGATACTTTTCACAGAAATGCCGAATGCGTTTCCAAATTTCAGTTTTAAACGTTGATGGATATTTCTTAATCCAATTGAATCCATTTCGTCTCCGTCTTCACAATTAAGATGCTGGACAATCATCGCAAGATCCTCCTCCGTTATCCCCTTACCATTATCCTCCACTGTTATTTCCAACGTTTCCTCTAGCTGAGTGGCACGTATGAGCAGCTCATTTTCGGAGCAATCCTTTCTAAAACCATGAACAAAATAATTTTCGATGATCGGCTGCAAAATGAGCTTTTGCACAGGTGTTTGCTCCACGTTACTAGGTATATGAATATCAACCTGTAGTTTGTTTGGGAATTTAAATTGCATTAATTTTAAATATTGATTGACATATTCAATTTCTGTATATAAAGGCACCGTGTCTTTTGATTCTAACGAGTAGCGGAATAGCTTTGATAAATGGAAAATCATTTTACTAGAAGTTTTTGAACCCTCTACGACAGCCACCATCCGTATCGCCTCTAACGTGTTAAATAAAAAATGAGGATCGATTTGGGCCTGAAGCGCTTTTAATTCCGCTTGCTGCTGCTTTAAATTTAACAGGTAAAATTGTTCAATATAATTATTCAATTCATCTAACATCGAATTGATATTGACAGCAATCCTTGATAATTCATCATCATGTTTGGATTCCGGTATCCTGGCATCCAGATTTCCATTCTCAACCTGCCGAATAATCGAAACAATCTTATTAATACGTCTTGAATAATTTCGAGTAAAGGAATAGGAAATTAAAATGGAAATTATGATGAAGAATATAATGACACCCCACATGGTTCCCCTGACGATCGTAAGCTTTTGCCACCCTCTATCGGGAATAACACTGACATACGTATAATCGCCCTGGTTCGCAATGGTACTGATATAAAAATGGTCATTCTGCCACTTTATTTTTTTCTCATTTGTTTCAGGCTTTATCTGTTTGATCATATCTAAGGGAACATCACCCTTATTGACGGAATAGATGATTTTCCCTTCAGCATCCATGATAAAAAAGGAAGCAGGCACTCCATCGCGCTTTTTGACCATTTTGTCCAGTCGACTAGTAGAATAAAAAATAGTAATCTCACCTATTTTTTTCAAGGTCACTGGATTGTTAACGACAATCTGTTTGGTAAAGGTATCTCTTAGCTGCCTGCCTCGTGGAATACCATCCCCACCAAGATTGGGAATCTCTTCTGAGAGATACAGGCTGCCTAAATGCCTGGGAGAATCGATGATGCTTTTATTCCATCGTAAATTTTGAAAAATGAGCAGGTATTCTACAGAAGGGGTTTCCAACGAACGTAAACTGATCGCGTTAATATCGCTATCTTGACCGAAATAGGCATTGAAATACGTATCAATATTATTCGGTGTAAAGGACTTGCCCTCCGAAAATTTATCGAGACGGTATTCTAAATATTTCGCATACCCGTTTTGAAGGGCAAAGGACATATCATCAATGACTTCCCCTTTAACATAAAAATCCCTTTTGGACCGATTAATATCTGCATCTTTAGCGGAAAAATAATCCTCCACCCGCTCCATCGTTCTGGTATTGACGTTCACTTCTTTTTGAATAATCACTTCGGAGTAATAGTTCGTAATCGTAACGATTAAAACAATGATGGTTAAAATAATAGTGATAGATGATGCAAAGAATAGTTTATTAAATATTTTTTGAGTAAAACGTCCTTTTCTTCTTAATCCCATTTTGATGTCCTCAAATTATACTTATTGTTTTTTTCTAGTCTACCACTGGAACCTGCGGTTTCAAATAAAAGCAAGCTGAGATTTTCCACCCAGCTTGACTTTTTTGTTCTTATTATTGCTTGCTCTTCCATTCGTCAAATTGCTTTTGAATTTCTTTTAAGACCTTGTCAATTCCAGCTTCTTTTAACTTCTTATTATATTTTGGCAAGTACTCTTCTGGGTCAACAGAACCTGTTGCCAAAGCCGGATAGAATTCTTTTGAAATATTCGTAATCGATGCAAGCTCAGATCTTACTGGGTCGCTGTTAAAATGAAAACCAAGGGTTGGCGCTATTTTGGCAGATTTGTTAAACTCTTCGAATTTATCCCACTTATCTTTAGGATCATTTTCATACAAATCTAAAATAAAGAAGTTTCCAAGTGAATAAGATGGAACATTATAACGGTCTACACGTGCAGGAAGGTCTTTAATCGTTCCATTGTCATTTTTTTCGTAATGAACGCCTTCTATCCCTTTGTCAACAAGGTTGCGTAGGTATGGGTCAGTATTAAGCAGTGTCAGGAATTCCATTGCTTTCTCAGGATTCTTGGAAGTGGCTGAGATGGCCTGAATGGAACCGGATACAGAATCATTAATGGTAATCGGATCTTCAGCCGGAACGGAAACAACATCATACTTAGCCGAGCGCGACCATAATAAATCAGCATATGGCTGAGAATCACCCATGCGGACAAACCAGTTTTCTACATCCATTGGCCAGCTGTCTTTACTTGTCGCTGCATCTTCTTTAAGAAATCCAGCCTTATAATATTGATGCATAGTCTTATAGGTTTTCATGGTTAAATCAGATTCAAATTGGTTAATCACATGGTCTCTATCGCCTTCCATTGCAAAGGCAAATGGCATTTCATTATTAAAGATATAATCGTATGGCAGATAGGCTTTGAATGTAGCCATTGGAGTGACGCCAGGTTCGTTCTCTTTAATGGTTTTCAGCATTGGTTCAAGATCTTCCAAGGTTTTTACTTTTGAAAGATCAAAGTGGTATTTGTCTACAATGCGTTTATTAAAGGTATAAACCGATTGTCTAGCTGCCTCTTTATTAGTAGGAACGCCATAAATTTTTCCATTGACTTTAATTCCTTCTAACAGGGCAGGATTAAGAGTCTCTTTAAGTTCTTTGCCCTCTTTTCCTAACATATCGTCAATGTCCGTAAATGCACCTTTTTGGGCATTCTGAACGTAAGAGGTACCGTTCGTAAAGATAATATCAAAGGGTTCCCCTGAATTAATCATCACCTGTGATTTTTGATCCCAATCCCCCCAGTCAATTTGGGTCATTTTCACTGTGGCATTAATTTTTTTCTTTGTATACTTGTTGACTTCTGCAAAGACTTTTTCAGTATCTTTTTGCGGGGTTCCAATGGTGTACCATTTAATTTCATAAGGTTCGCCATTTTTACCGCCCTTTTCTGATGTGGCACTGTCTTTGCTGGTGCAGGCAGATAGAAGGGTTCCAGCTGCCAAAACGGATGCGAGAATAATACCTAACTTCTTTTTCTTCATTCCTCTTCTCCTCTTTCTGTTGATTATTCTTTAACGCCGCCAATCGTCAGTCCGCTAATAAAGTACTTTTGGAAGAACGGGTACGAGACTGCTATCGGTAAGGTGGCGATTACAACCATAGCCATTTTGGCTGATTCTTGCGGAATCGTATCAAATAAACTTGTCTGCATGATAGCGACATCCATATTTTTTCTCATAAATTCAAGATTTGCCTCAATTTTCATGAGTAAAGCTTGAAGCGGAACCAGATTAGGGTTATCAATATAAAGCAAGGCTGTAAACCAGTCATTCCAATAACCCAGTGTACTGAACAAGGCAATTGTGGCAATTCCCGGTAAGGAAAGCGGGAAGATGATTTGGAAGAAGATTCTCCATTCACTTGCCCCATCGATTCTTGCCGATTCCAAAATCGATTCAGAAACGGACTTTAAGAAGAATGTTCTCATGATGATAATGTAAAACGCATTCATCGCAAGGGGCAGGATCAGTGCCCAAACGGAATTTTTCAAATGCAGGAACTGGGTGACAACGATGTAAGTCGGCACCAGTCCGCCGCTGAAAAGCATCGTAAAGAATGCTAGGAACGTGAAAAATCTTCGATACTTAAATTGCGGTCTTGAAATCGCGTAGGCATAAAAGGTAATCATGAACACACTGATGATGGTACCGACAATCGTAATAAAAATCGTGACACCATAGGAGCGGAAAAAGGACTCCTTCATACCCCAGAGATAATGATAAGCATCCAAGCTCCATTCCTTCGGGATCAATTGAAAACCGTTCCTTACAATACTTTCCTCACTTGTAAACGAAATGATAATGACATAGATAAAAGGAAAAATACACGTAAACGCGAGAATCCCAAGCAGCACACTAATAATAGCATTTGCGGCCGGATGCATATGTTGAGGGCTCCGATACTTCTTCCTGATGACCTTAGGGTTCCCCTCTTTCATTTCTTCTACTGGTTTTGAAATAAGAAGCGTTGATTGGGTTTGTTCTAGTTTTGGCATATCATTAGCCGCCGGGCGACTTTTCCTCCCTTCTTAAAGAAATGAACATTAAAACAAGGCACTTTCCTCATCCACTTTACGGACAATGTAGTTGGTAATGATCACGAGGATAAATCCAACAGCCGACTGGTATAGACCCGCAGCCGTACTCATGCCTATATCCCCCAGATTCATGAGACCCCTGTATACGAAGGTATCAATTACATTTGTCACCCCATATAGAGCTCCCGAATCTCTTGGCACTTGATAAAACAATCCGAAATCCGAGTTGAAGATCCGTCCAATATTCATGATGGTCAGGATAATCATTAATGGCTTAAGCATTGGCAGGGTAACATGTTTAATCTGCTTCCATTTTGAAGCACCATCAATCATCGCTGCCTCATAATACGTCCGGTCAATCCCGACGATGGAGGCTAAGTAAACGATACTGCCGTAACCAACACCCTTCCACATGCTCATGAATACGAGAATAAATGGCCAATATTTCGATTCGCTATACCACGATATAGGATCGACATGGAACCAGCCAAGAATATGATTTAACAAGCCGTGTTCCGTACTTAGGAAAGTGAAGACAAAATAACTGCCGATAACCCATGAAATAAAATGCGGGAACAGGATAGAAGTTTGGTAAACCTTCGACAGCCTCTTATTGATTAACTCACTGAGCAAGACAGCTGTTGCAACCGCCGTTACCAGCCCTAATACGATAAAGACAAGATTGTAAAGGATGGTATTTCTGGTAATGATCCAGGCATCATTTGTACTGAATAAATATTTAAAGTTGTCAAAGCCAACCCATTCACTATTCATGACGCTGGCAAAAAATCCATCGGGATCAATTCGGAACTTTTTAAAGGCCAATACCTGTCCAAACATCGGCAAATACGAAAATAGGAGCAGCCAAATTGTTCCCGGTAACACCATAAGCAGCCAAACTCGATTTTTATAGAGATCGCTTAATATCCTTTTCATGTTTCTCCTCCCTCCGAATATTATGTAAGCACTTCCATACCCTTATTTTAAAGGGAAAAGAGGCCTAATTATAGTTGACTAATTTGGGATTAAGTGCAAAAATCTTAGAATTTTTTTCAATAAAATGAGAGAACCGACTGAAGCGGTCTAGTCGGTTCTTTTTTGTCCTATAAAACTCGAAAAGTCTTAATCTCATACGGTTTGATTTCAACCTCAATAGGTGATGCCGATTCTTCTCCGATTGGTTCTTCCATCAAATTGGTCTCCACCCATGAGTTCATGCCTGTGAGAATATCCAAAGAAATCTTGCCCCTGCGTCCTTCATATTCATGAAGGCGGATAATGATGCCGTTGCCATCATAGGCCGGCTTAATAGCATCAATCCAAACATGGTCCGAATCCATTTCGAGGAAAGACTCTTCCTTTGCCCATTTCCCTTCAGAGGCCACAACAGGATCGTTCAAATCCCACGCTGTCTCCACCGTTTTCGCTTTGCGCCATTCCCCGATATGCGGGTAAAGCGAATAAACGAACGAATGGGTTCCCTGATCTGATTGTGGATCAGGATGAATCGCTGATTTTAATAGGGTGATACGCATTATATGTTCTTTAATGTCGTAGCCATATTTGGAATCGTTCAATAGGCTTACCCCATAGTCTGGTTCTGACAGGTCGGCCCACTGATGGCCCACCGTTTCAAATTTAGCCATATCCCAGCTTGTATTCCAATGAGTCGGGCGCTTCACATTTCCATATTGAATATCATAAGTGGCCTCGGTGGCGCGGATATCCACTGGGAAAGCAGCCTTCAGCAGTTTTCTCTTTTCATGCCAGTCTACCGTTGTTTCAAAATCAATGCGGCGGTCATTTTGATAAAAGACAATCCGCTGGGAGACTTCAGAATGATGATAAGTCCACTTAGCAAGAATTGTAAATGTCAATTCCCCATTTTCCACGACTTCAAATCTGATTAAATCACGGATTTCTTCCATTTTTTCTTGATAAAAGAGATCGATATCCCAAGCATCATGGGCAAGCGGCTTATCTTCAAAAATTTGCAAGATATTTCCCTTTTGATTCTCAGCGAGAACCCCACGGCCTGCTTCCTTATCAAAGAGGGACGTCATTTGGCCAAATTCATTCCATTCAACCAGGTAATACGGCGTTTCCAATTTCCGGTCCTGATAGCTGAAATTCGAATTCGTTTCCTGAACGGCTGCCGCCGGCTCAAAATATAACGTCTTCGCCCCAAAGGAAGGAAGGGTGTCGACCTCAATCAGCCAGCCGTTATCCCGTTTTTGATGGGTTAAGATTTCTCCCATGCTGTTTTTCCAAACACCTCCGGCAAAATCAGCAAATTGCTGGACCGCCACATTTTTCTTCCCTTGGTGGTGATTGGCATTAAAGAGCACGACAGAGCGGTCATCCTGTTCGATTCCGCGCTTGATAATGCGGGATTCCAGGCTTCGAACTAGCTCATGCGCCTCCTTATATTCTTCCTTGGCATCCTCATACACTTCATGGATGGAGGAGCCGGGAATAATATCATGGAATTGATTGCGCAAAATAATCTTCCAGCCATTTTTCAGTTCGTCCGTTCCCATCCATTGGCCATTTTCAGAAATCCATGAAGTAAGGAATTCAGCCCTTCGGTATAAGAGCTCCAATTTCCGATTCATCTGCTTCATAAACGCCTGGCTGGTATAAGTGCCCCGGTGGTACTCAAGGTACAGCTCGCCATCCCATTTATGAATATAGCCATCCGATTCGGCAACATTCTCGTGAAGCTTGTTAAAAAATTCCCCGGCTGTCGACGTTTTTACCTTCGGCATCCCTGGGAGCGCATCAAATCTGCGGCGCATTTCAAGCATATGCCGGTTGACGCCGCCGCCGCCATCACCATATCCATAGGAAAGAAGCAAATCTTTGGATAACTCCTTATCACGATAGCCTTTCCAAGCGCCATTCACCGTTTTCGCGGTAATAAAGCCATTATACGTATAGAACCAAGAGTCCTGAGAATTCCATGGCTCCGGCGTCGTAATAAAATGCGTTAAAATCTCGGAACCATCGATTCCTTTCCAGTAAAAGGTATCATGCGGCATCCGGTTATACTGATTCCAGCTAATTTTGGTCGTCATCATTGTTTTAATGCCTGACTTTGTTAAAATCTGCGGCAGCGCCCAGCTGTAGCCGAACACATCCGGCAGCCATAAATACTCGCAATCGACGCCAAACTCTTCTTTAAAAAAGTTCTTCCCATGCAGGATTTGGCGGACAAGCGATTCGCCGCTCGGAATATTACAGTCCGACTCAAGCCACATCGCTCCGCCGGCTTCCCATTTGCCTTCAGCCACTCTTTCTTTTATTTGAGCGTAAATCTCAGGATAATCCGTTTTGATATAGTCATAGAGCTGAGGCTGTGTTTGCAGAAATAAATATTCAGGGAATTGCTTCATTAAATGCAAGACCGTTGAAAAAGAACGAGCAGACTTCTCCCGTGTATTTTTTAACCGCCAAAGCCAGGCCACATCAATATGGGTATGGCCGACAGTGTGGATCGTGATGTCTGAAGTTTTGGTGAAGGACTGAATTGCCTCTGTAAGGATTTCCTCCGCCGCATAACAGGACTGATAAAATTCAGGGCTGCCGGGCTCGGTCCAATTAATCAAATGAAGGGCATCCGAAATCAACTTTTTCAAAATGGTATAGGCGGAATCCGATTCACTTGTTTCTTTTATCACTTCATAAGCAGCTAATAGGGTGTAATAGAGATTATCTACCCGGCGATCCAGCCAGCCAATCGCGGCCATTTGCAGCTTAAATTCATTTTCTGTCGGAACTCCTCCACCCTCAAGTCCTGACCAGAGCCTGAAATCCAAACGCATCGGCCCCTTGGCCGTTTGGTTATCGAAGAGGACTTCTTCATGATTGGAATCGACACCCTGATAAGGTTTGCCATTGACAAATAGAAGCGACTCAAAGCCTGAATTATTGCCCCCGCCCGTTTTTCCGAACGAGAATAGACCGACAATCTGCTGATCGGCATATGGCAAATGAGTATCGATCTCAGCATTAAGCCAAATATAGCGATCGCGGCCTTTCCAGTAGTCGCCGATATTCATCACCTTTTGTTCATCATACACAGCCGGTGGATAGGCACCAATTGAACCATCATCCTCCTGGGCGAAAAATTGTTGAATTCCCTTAAGGTCTCGGAACCGGTAACCCTCTAATTCCCTGATGCGCTCTTCAAATTTTCTTTCTGTTAAGAACATGCTTTCACCTCGTTATAACTAGTTTTTATAATGAAAAGTTGCCTGCAGTGACGATCCGATGATAGACATTACCGCCTACTAGCCCCTCCACGATTTCCCACGGCCCATCATGGTGCAGCCGTTTTTCTTCCAATTCCTCGATCCGGGGAATCTTTCCCTCAAGCCACTCCTGAATCCGGTATTTGGCGGAATCCATCCGAGTCATGACACCGCCATAACGAATATCGATCACTTCCCAGCCAAATGGTTTGTACGCTGCAAACCAAATGTCTCGGTGCTTTTGCCTTAAAAGATCCACATTCGCTTGGATGCGATCCAAAATCATAAGAATGGATTTCATTTGTTCAAAATCGTTGTTCTGATACGCCGCTAGAATCTTGATGCCGATTTCCGCTTTGTCAGACAGCACCCTCGCCAGCTGTTCATATAAATCAAACAGGGCTTCCCAGGCTGGATTCTCCTGTTTAGCTTTTTCAAGCACAAGCACCAGCTGCTGATAGTGCTCCCCTAATGGTAGGCCGCGGACATTCTCGTCATATAAACCTATTAAACTATCTTGGTATAAGAGGACTTTTGACGTCATCGAGGTATTCATGTTATCCTTCATGACACCCGGTGTTTCATCCAATAATTTCAAATTCATAAAATCGGCAAAATGCCCGCCACCGCAAAATTCAAAACGCTCTGCCACCTTTTCAATAGACACTTCCTTTTGGTAAGTGTGCTCGGCAAATAATTGCATGATCGGGTAAGCTGTTGCAAACGGCGTTTCTGCTCCGTTATCCCCCCACAATGTGACAAAGATTTCGCTGATACCTTCCTGTTTACAGGCAGCCAGTGCCGCTTCTGTTGTCGCAATCGCCTTGCCATAGTTCGGCACCAGTCCATTCCATGTCCAAGCCCCACCGGCAAAGATTGGTGTGGAGCCCAGCTGCTTATGGTTATGAAAATCTCGTTCATATACTTCTTGCTCTTTCCGGTAATAGTTCCAATAAACAAGCTCCACATCCGGAATTCCGTCAAGAATATTTTGACGGATGCTGCCCCTTTCATCCTTATAGGGGCTGTTTTCGGCAAACAATGGGAAATACATATCGCTCCAAATCATCGGTTTTAGACCCAGCTTATCGGTAATGGAGACCACCTTTTGCAGATGTCGATTCATGAGATCAATATGGTGTTCAAAACCATGCTTCTCTAAATATTTTCCTAAGCCAAGCTGAAACGTCTCATCCATGCCGATATGAATCCGTTTGGTTCGAAATGGCTCGGAGGCTGCTTTTAGACAGCTCTCTAAAAACTCATACGTTTTGGGCTCATTCACAAGTAAGATATCATCTGTGTCTTTGAATCCGGAGGCATAATTCCATTTAAGGGCTTCCCGTAAGTGGCCCAATGTTTGAATGCAAGGGATCATATCAATTCCGAGCTTCCCTGCATATTCATCGCAGGCTTTTAACTCCTCAAACGTATATCTTCCCCGCATATATCCAAAATAAGGATATTCCTTCACCTCATACGTATCCTCCGTATAGAGCATCAGGGTGTCTAATCCCATCATCGCCATGTGCTGGAGAAGCTTCTCTACTTCAGCAACGGTGGGAACCGCATTTCTCGACGCATCCAGCATCACACCACTCATGTTAAACTGTGGATTCTCTGTTAAATCGAATTCGTTACTTTTTTGAAAATTCTCCAGCCACAATCCGAGCGCCCGGAAAAAATGAACCGGCTTTTCAAACGAAATTTCTCCTTGTCCGCTTTTATTCAAAACCCTTAACGGCCCTTTCTGATTTTTCACTTGAATCGGATAACCATCAGTAGAAAGTTGAACATTTAATCGTTTTGAAACAAACTCAAGACCAGCTGCTACTGAAGATGTGTCTCCCTTTAAGAACAGTTCCACTTGTTTTCCTCCCTGTATTTTCCATATCGTTAATACTGCTGTGCTCTTTTCTCTAAAAAGACAAATCGGCTGAGACATACCCTCATTATCCAAAAGGCAGGAGCCACCGCAGAAATAAACGGGATGAGGCCAGGAGCCTGATGGATCAGGTAGCCAATCACAAAAAAACCGGCGCCAATCCATATGGTTGAAGGTAGACCCGTTACGGTAATGAGAAAGGACTGTTTGATATATTCCTTACTGGAAAGCTCGTAATGGGCATAGATGGCAAAGAAATAGCCAACAGCTACTATTAAAACAATCACTAGGATGTAAAGGATTATCGAAATAAAACTAGCAAAAACACCTGACATAAAGCTCTCTGTAATCCTAATATCGATAAACAGAAAAAGGCCAATGATGTAAAAAACAAGGCCTATTCCATTGCTTCGCTTCCATTCTTTGAAATACACATGCTTAAACGTCTTCCAAACAGGGACATCTGTATCTTTTCTCAGCCATTTACGGACTATAGTAAACAGGGCAACAGTGGCAGGGAAAAAGCCAAATACCCCCAGTCCCAAGGCGGTAAAGGCAATCCAGCATAAATTTGCTGTGATTGCCCTCCATATCCATTTACAAACGACAATGATCCATGGAACTTTTTTCATACGGCACCACCCTTTCCAATAACCTGCTCAAAAATAAACTTAAGCTTGATTGCTGTAATTTTTCATGAATTGATGATAAAGCGGACTTCCTTTCACTGCTTTACCTGATAAACTTAGCACGAATTCACTAAACATCGTGTTCGCCCACGCGAACCAGTCCCTTGTGAATTCCTCAGGACAGTCGGCGTTAAAGCCTTCGTGCATAAAATTCGTACCGCCATCTGAGTTTTTAAAATAAGCAAAGATTTGCTGTTTTTCCTCTTCATTTGTCGCGGTCATCCCTTGGATGGCAAGGGCAATATGCCAAATATAGTGGTCTGGCGTATGCGGGCTGCCTATGCCATTGGCATACTTCCCTTCGTAATAATAGGGATTATCCCTGCTTAAAAGGAACTTTCGTGTATTTACATATGTCGGATCATCAAATGGGATGTACCCTAAATACGGGGCCGCAAGCAAACTTGGCACATTGGCGTCATCTATTAAATTAACGCGGCCTTCCCCATCGGTTTCATAGACATACATATCACCGTAGATCGGATGATCCAATTTCGCATATTGTTCAATCCCCTGCCTGATTTCCTCACGAAGCTTTAAGCATTCTTCTTTTAAGGAAGAATCTTTTAACACCTCATCACACATTTCAGCCGCATACCCTAACACGACAACGGCAAACATATTTGCCGGGACCAGGTATCCGTATGTGCAGGCATCATCACTTGGGCGGAAGGCGCTCCAGGTCATTCCCGTCGGAACCACACGCCCCCCTTTTCCTTTGCGGGTCAAGGTATCGGACTGGCGCACATCGGCCCGTTCAAACCGGTAAGGAGACTTGTTTTCATGATCCTGCTCCGTTCTCCAAACATGAATGATTGTCTCCAGCACTTCTTGGAGCGTTTCTTTTATATAAGCCGTACGGCCGGTTGACTTCCAAAACAGATAAGCAAGCTGGATTGGATAGCATAACGAGTCTATTTCGTATTTCCGTTCCCAAATATGAGGGGTCATGTCGGTAAGATCGGTTTGATGCCCCCTGCCATTTTCCGTTTCGTTAAACGCATTGGCATAAGGGTCATGCAGGATAAAGGCGAATTGCTGGCGAATCACCCCTTCGAGTAATTCGGCCAGCTCCTCATCCTCCTCTGCAGCAAGCAAATAGGGGCGCACTTGTGCTGCAGAGTCTCTTAACCACATCGCCGGAATGTCGCCGGTGACGACAAAGGTCTTTCCGTCTTCCAGCTTTTTCAGCGTCGTGGTATACGTATTAACAAAGCATTGCTCGAACATATGGTGTAATTTTTCGTCCCCAGGAAAGCATTCCTTCACATGTTGGATCAGTTTTTGCATCGATTCTGGAATTAGTGCTGTCATCTTTCTCTCTCCTATCGCTTTGGTTGAAAACCTAGTGTAATAATTTCATAGCCAGCCACTTCATACTGGTCGCTAGAATCATTGGTTTGTTCTTCAAGTATCGTACTCTTATAAGATTTAAAATCCGGCTTGATCGATGCCTTTAGACTTTTACTCGTTAGCGCCGGATTAAACCAGCGAATCATCACGTCATCACATTCCTCCGCCACTTTCATCGATGCCCACGCAAGGCCCTCGGACTTCCAGTTCACAAACTGATGGTCAGCTGGCAATGTTCCCTCATGGGCACTTGTCTGAATAACCTGAAGTGGAACTTTATATTGATAAGCCTCCACAAATGCTTTTGACGCCACCACATCTTTTTCATGCGGGAGCACTTGCCATTCGGCTGTTTGAATCCCTAGGCACTGAGCCTCCGGTGTCGGGAAGTAGCCCCAGTCGCCAAGCTCTGCAACCGAGCGAAGTACGGTGAGGGCAATCGTTCCGTCCGCCGGCAGGATTTCATATTCCTGAAGACCATCCGTGGCCACGGTTAAGCCTACTTCGTCATCCGCAAGACTGGCGAAGCGCTGCTGATGGTGAGAGAAGCTTGGATTTCCCCATTCTTTTTCCGGTGTATTCGGGCGTGTCACAATCTCAAAAATACTGTCCGCCTGGTGCGTTTCCGTCTGCAATCCTGTTGGGAAAAGGACACGCATGCGGTGATCGGCCGCTTGATTGTCAATGGTCAGCTTGAAGGCCGGACCCTTCATTCCTTTTTCAAGAGTGGCAACGGTACGCAGCGTGATGGTCGTCGTTTCGCACGATCTGCCTGCTTCTCTTTCCTTATGCCAAATCAAATGATTCCGTTCGATCGCCAGTCGGTCATCCGCAGAAACCGGGATCGTTAAGGTGTGCGTAAATTCAAGCTCGGTTCGAAGCCGTGTTTTTTCAATGAAACGAAATTCGGCCGGCACACCCTTTGTCGTAATCGGATCATGTCCTTTTGCTTCCTTGAACATATATTCATTCCCGACATCCCCTGTGTCCTCGTAAAGACCGAGTCGACGGAAAGTCATGCCGGCTGCTTTATCCGTTAGATCATAGGTGCCATCCTCATGAAAAAGGAGGTGAACATATTCATTTTCCAACTCCATACCGCCATCCGCCGAGTGTTCTGGATGCTGCCCGGCCGGCTGCTCCTGCGGAATAAGATAGAAGGTCTTGTAGCCGAATGCCGGTATCTTTTCTCCAAAGAAGGACAGCTTGGCCCGTTTGGCAAAAAACGGCTGGCGGAATTTGTCATCCGGTAAATCAAAGCCAAACTCAACCACTGGGTTTTCTAAATCAAATTCTATGGTCTTGCCGGCTTGATCCACCAGCTTGTAGGCCGGCAAGTCTTTTTCCTGTAAATACATCGGAATTTCTTCAAAATGCATTTGGGAAAAATACACTTTTTCCAGATCGACTGTTTTCGTGACGACTTCGTCTTTGTTCCAACCCGTTGTATTCAAGACAACAAAGGGAATTCCGCCCTCTGGTGCGCCCAAAGTATCAACTTTATGGGCAAGCTCCGCTGCATGCTCCTGGACAAATACCTCTCCCATTTCCGAAACCGTTTCAAAGCGGGTCACCATTTCGCGGTGCACCTCATCCACGCTGCAGCCGCAAATGCTGTCATGCGGGTGGTTTTTCATCAATGATTTCCACATGAAGCGGAGATATTCCCTTGGGTAAGTCCCGCCTGCTAAAAAGGCCATGCTAGCGAGCGGTTCGGCAATCTTTTCCAAAAGGGTTTGACAGTGGTTGTTCCATTGCTTTAAATAAATCCGGCTGGATGCGGTATTGACAAGAGTGGACCAGCCATCGGTCCGCTGATTGCGCAATTCGCCTTCAATGACCTGCAGCTTCTCTGGAAGAGCTTCTTTTAAAGCCTTCGTATATTCATCAAAACTTGAATGCTTAAACGTGTAATCAGGATATAAACGGGATGCGGTTTCAATGGCCTGCGGAATCGTTTTTTGCAGCGGCTGGTGGTCGCATCCATTCATAAACAATAACTGATTGGTGGACGCATACTTTTCGGCATCGCGGAGCTTTACATCCCAGAATTTCTTCGCTTCCGCTTCGTCCACCGGGATTTCATTTCCGTTCGAGTACCAATTGGCAAAAAGAATACCCAGTACATTCGAGCCGTCCGGTGATTTCCAGATCATCTCGGAATAAGGAGATTCATAATCAGGAGAATCCGACACCGTGTTATTAAAGCCGGTCGGTTTGACGCCCCTTCCGAAGGCCGCCGTATCAATCCCCGCTTGCTTTAAAAGCTGGGGCGCCTGCCCATAAATGCCGAAAGTGTCAGGAAAGTAGCCAATTTTTGAGACATGCCCATAGGCTTTGGCATCATGTATACCGATTTGCAGGTTCCGAACATTGGCTTCAGAGCTTGTTAAAAAAGCATCCTGCAGCACATACCACGGTCCGATATGCAGCTTTTTCTCTTGGATTAATTGTTTAACGATCTCCCGGTTTTCCGGATGAACGGCAAAATAGTCCTCCAAAAGAACAGTCTGGCCATCAAGATGGAACGCTTGAAACATATTTCCTTCTTTTTTGAACTGGTCGATCAAATCATTCATAAGCTTTATGAAGTAGTAACGGTGCTTTTCAAAAGGCAAGTACCATTCCCTGTCCCAGTGGGAGTGGGAGATAATATGTGCAGTTTTATTCATTGAATCTTACCCGCTTTCCTATATTTCAGTTTTGCGAAAACGCTATCATTTTGCTTTGACTTCATTTTAACAAGCTAGGATTTTCGAGCAATAGATTACTAGTAAGTCCTATGGATTTTACAGTGTATCTAAAAATAGTTCATGAAAAATGGGGGCAGCCGTTCATTGCTTTCCTGCAATGAGGGCTGCCCCCTTCTCTTATTTAATTTCCATTATTAAAGTCCTTTTTTAATTCCTCCATCCGATCCAGTAACTGAACCATTCGGTCAAAGTTTGTGACCTGGCTTCTTACGTTTGGATGAAGCTTGTTGTAGGCCACTTTACAGTCGTTGACACGATGCTTGTCAGCTAACGTCAATTGATCCACATCAGGAAGAGCGTTGATTTGATGAATGACTTCGGTTACCTTTTCGTACAAGTAAGCCGCACTATACCTTAGGCTTTCTCTTTCATCCTCCTGCTGGACGGTATAATAGATTCTTCCGGCCTCAGTACCGAAATCCAACTGTTCAAAGGCAATGGTTCCGTCTTGGTCGGCCGTCTTTTCTGCCAGAATATCCTTTGCATCCAAGGACTTATATAATCGAACGGTTTGACCTTTTTTCACTCTTTCAATCGTTACCTTATCCTGGGCTCCAGCATTGTTTTCCGCCTTTACAAAATGCATCATCACGTTTTCTGTTCTCGGCAAAGCAGCACTTTCAAACATTTTCCAATCATAGATACGGATCGCTCCCCAAGGGGAAGTACCACTGTTATAAATCTGCAGCTTGAATTCCCTTGCCGTAACCGGCTGATCTAGCACTATATCTGTCACAGCTTTCGTATTATCGGTAATCCGTTTGGCGCTGACCCATTCGCCGTTTTGATTTTTATAAAGCAACTCAAAATCGACGGTGTTCATGTTATTGGCTTCCCCGCCATATTCCGCATGATCCACACGCCAGCGGCGGATCGTTTTCTCTTCACCAATATCAATGGTCATATATCCGGTTTTCATATTGGTTGCGCACCACTTACTATTTGCGAGGGCTGTTCCGTCCAGTGCTTTAGAGGCCGGTTCTGCCGCATTTTCCGCTGAGACAGAGGTTACCTTTGCCTTTAACGCCACATTCGGCGATGTAGGGTTTTTCTCGATCTCTGTTGCATCCGTCCCCATGCCCCAATCAAAAGAAATTGTGGCGTCTTGACCGCGTACATAATCCTGATTGACCGGCACCACTTTCAGTTTCGTGATGTTATCGGCCGAAGCATTTTCAATCGTTCTCGTAATATTTGGTGTATAGAAATAGTTATTCGGTGTTACGCCCAATAGTGTTTCCACACCATCAGCATTCTCCTGGTAAACCTCATAATGCAAGACATTCTTCTGCTCGGACCAGCTTAGGCGGGCTTCCGCCTCAAAGGCTGTTTTCGGTATCTTTTCCATAACTTTCACATCAGCAGGTTTCGTCAGCACGGTTGCTGCGGCATCATAGACGGACAGCTCGCCTAAATGAATCGAGTAGTTTTCCATTTTTTGAGCGTTGTTGACTTTCAGACTTAGCGCATAGGCTGTTTTCCCAGCATCCTTTCCAAGATCAACAACCGCTGTCTGCCAGCCATCACCCGACTTAGGCAGCGGATAATATTTCATGTTGTTTTGTGCATAGTCTTCACTATAGGCCACACCTAATGACACATCCGCTCCCGATTGGTTTTGATAAACAACACGGACCTTAGTTGTGTCCTTAACCGGAAGTTTTGAACTGTACAGCATCGTGTCATTGACAGAACCCGTTTCGAGTGCACCGCTAAATTTCAGGGAATTGCCTCCGTTAAAGGCTTTATCAAAATCATAGGCTACCTTGATTCTGCTGCCTTGACTCCGGATCCACCAGCGCCATGTCGGCATGATATCCTGGATAGAGCGGTTATTCCACTCAAGGTCATTGGCGATTTTCCCGTTCACAAAATATTGTTTTCCGTGGCCGCTGTTAAAGTTAGTGGTAAACGGCTTCGATTGAATAACAGATGCATCAGTGACAAAACGCGCCATCCCTTTCCAATCAGCCGAATCATCTGCACGGGTGGGATCACCCTGCGGACCTGTCCATAAATCCTTTTCTTTTTCATGGAAGTCAGCAGGATCAGCCGCTAATCCCATTGTCGAGTTTGGCGCATAAAGGGCAATCGACACTTTTGGCTGTTTCTTTTCATCGAGCAGTGCATTGGTATTAATTTTGGTATTATAAGAATTCTGTTGAATTTCAAAACCCGCATAGGCATCAAACGGGCTGCGGTTATGGCTTCTCATCGTTTCTACGGTGGTGTTAATCTTACTGGTTGTCCAGTTATAGTTTAAAAAGAACTCATCAACGGCATATACCCCATCTTCTGCCGGTTTCACATACATGTCATTTTTGCTGTTGATGGAATCCTGGTAGTTGATTGCTCCCGTATTGTCCTGAGCGTCATACCAGCTGATATTGAGGTCTGAATTTCGTTTAATATAGCGCATCATTTCATTCATGCGTTCGGCTGTTGCCTTACTGACACCATATGTCTCCTGATTGAAAAAATAGCCATCAAAACCATAGTATTGCGCCACTTCAATCATCTTGTCGGGAACTGGGAAACTACCGTCTTGTTTCTGTTGTGTAAACTTTTCTATTTCAGCGACTCCTTCAGCTGACCTGCCCCATGGGAAACCAAGCGTTGCATAAACAGGTACTCCATTACGGTGGGCAGCATCGACGATATCCGGTGTAGGAATCGCAAAAATTCCTTCATTGGTTCCTGACCAGTAAATATAGGAATCTAGTAATTGCCAGTTGTCGAAAGCATATACATTAAATTCATTGCCTCCGACAGAGCTGGCCTCATCATGATTCCAGTTCGTAATCGCAGCAGAGGTGATGCCAGCCTTTGGATTGGCCAGCGGATTAACCTGGGAACCTTTAAAGCGATTTTTGTTTAACGGAATGCTGGCACGGTCTATTTCGGCATCCGGGTCCTTTTCAGGTGACCACTGCAGAAGTGTTTCCACCCTAAAAGCCGGGGCCAGAGGCTTTAGACTAAGCTTGTCCGCATAATTCTCATTGACGACGTCCGACCCGTCCCCATTAACGCTGGCTTTTGCCCCAGGTGCACCCAGTGAACCGAGTAACATGAAAGCAGCCGATACAGATAAAATGCGGCCGAATAACCTGCTTCTATTTCTCCTCATCTTGCTCCTCCTCTAATTAAAGCCTGCGGGACGGTTCTCATGGCTTTCGCAAATGGTTCACCTGGAAAAAGCCAGCTGAACCGTCCCTCATGGCCACATGGTTATGGATTGAGAAATCCATGGACTTCAAATTCAAATATCCTCGCAGCCGTATCGCCGCCTTGGGTTGGTTTGTCAATCCACAAACGGACATAGCGTGCGTTTGTTAACGCGATGCTGTGTTCTGAAACAGCTGCTGTATTATCGGTCACCTTGACAGCTTCTGTCCAATTGACTCCATCCGTGCTTACTTCAATCCTAAATGCCTGGGTGTTAAAGGCTTGCGGTTCCCCGCCCGCTTGTGCATGGCGAATGACAAACTTGGAAAGGGCAAACTGGTCGCCCAGATCCACCTGCAGCCAATGAGGAGCATTCCCCAATGCACACCATTTACTGTTTACTTTGCCATCGAACGCATACTTCGCTGCTTCAGTAGGAGCACATTGTCCACTGGCGATCGCGGTCTTATTCATTGCCACATTTTGAATGTCCTTGGCTGCTTCAGAAATGGTAATCATCGCTTCTTTTGTCAGGACACTTTCACCCTCGCTGTTTTTCGCAATCAGGGTAACCGTGTAGACGCCTTCTTTTTCATAGGTGACGACCGGATTTTCCTCATTACTCACTGCTGGAGTTCCACCTTCAAAGTGCCATTCCACCTCTTCTGTTACTTCTGATGAACGATTAAGAAAATGAATTTCCTGCCCTGGAGCCGCTACCGTTTGATCGGCACCGAAATCGGCTTCCGGCTTTGGATATGGCGGCCAATCGAAGGTAACCGTTGTTGGCTCGCTTCGTTTAAATTCTTTGTTCACCGCAACAATTTCCAACGTGGTGCTGCTTTCTTTCCCACTGCGCTTCAGATTGGATAGGTAATACACCTTATTAGGGGTAGCACCAATAAACTCTTTTTCATTGTTCGGCAGCTTCCGGTAAATTTCATAGTGGCTCACATCGGAATCAGACGGCATCCAAGCAAGTGCAGCGTCCGCATAGATTCCTTTATTAAACTCGATTTTATTTACCTTTGCATCATTCGGAGCATGGATGGAATTATGCTTTTCCTGTTTGTTATAAACCTTGATTTCTCCGATATTGGTCGTAAAATCTTTTTCATCATTGTCACTTTCAACCAAAAGCGAAATGGCTGCGACGTTTTTACCGCTGTATTTTTTTAGTTTGAATGAATCAGTCGTCCACGGTTGATCCGTTAGTTTTTTCACATCAAAGAACACAAATTGGTCGGGTTTGTCAGTAAAGCTGACTCCAAGTTTCATGTTTGGCTTTTTCAAATCTGTTTTGTATGTCAGCGAGATTTCCGTATCCTTTTGGATCGGCAAATTGGTTTTATAAAGCTTGATATGTGTTGGGTTGTCTGCCTCGATTGTTCCTGAAAGCTTTAACGAGCTGCCGCCGTAATAGGCTGTATCCCAATCGAAATTGACGTCAACAGCCTGCCCGCCCTCTTTCAGCCAGCGCCAGGTCGGAAGGATATCCTGGAGACTGCGGTTATTCCAGGACTGATCGCTTACCGTCGTTCCATCTGTAACGAAAAACTTGCCGCTTCCTGTATTAAAGTGCGTCACAAAAGGAAGCTCCTCGATCGCGGTTTTAGCCGTAAAGTAGTGTGCCATCCCTTTCCATGCCCCGTTATTGCTGGTTGCAGCAGGATTTTTGGACTTTCCAACCCAGAATTCATTTTCCTTCTGATAAAACTCCTCCATAGTGCTTGCCGTTTTAAAGGCCCAATCCGGACGATAAATGCCTAAAGAAGTTAATGGTGCTTTACCCTCAGGGAAAATCCCATCCCAAGCAACGTTGGTGCTTGTTCCATTTGCTTCCACATCAATCCCAGTAAATAAATCATACGGGCTTCTGCCAATTTCCTGAGCCTTGTTAACAGAAGACTGCTGGTTGCGCCACCAGAAGTTTAAAAACATACTGTCAGAAACACGTGAATCTCCGTCCTGCAGGAAGCTGCTGTTTTGATCGGTCAACGCATTTTGCCAGCTAACCCTTCCGTTCTTCGTCATCGAATCGTACCACATGATTTGCATGCCTTCACTCTTATGCTGCTGCAGATAGACAAGGAACTCCTTCATTTTTTGAGCTGTCTTTGCATCTCCGCCTTCGGTTTCCTGGTTAATAAACCAGCCGTCAAATCCGTAATAGCTCGCTGCCTCAAGCAGCTTGTCCGCCGCAGGGAAGGAGCCGTCCTCCCTCTGGGTCAACATTTGATTCAGCCACTCAACCTTCCCGCCATAGACCGTCGGTGGGAAGAAAACGTTTCCCAAAATCGGCACGCCGTTTTTATGGGCAGCGTCAATGACGTCCGCACTTGGCGGCACGATAATCCCTTCACCGGAAGACCCTGCCCAATACACCATGATGTCGACGTATTGCCAATAACTGAAGGTATTCGCCAAAAATTCCTTCCCGCCTTGGGACGGTACTCCACTCGTTGTGGGGTTGAGTGCTGACAAAGCCACTACCTTTGCTTCTGACTGGGCATTGTCATTTACTTTGTATAGCACTTCCCGTTTGCCCAATGGAATTTGGCTGCGGTTAAACACAGCATCGGGATCGTTCTCTGGCGTCCAGTTCAATAATTGCTCGGGATACCAATAAGATGATTCTGGTTGTTTGGCATGACTTGTGTTTGGTGATAACACCACAAAAAAGATGCCAAAAAAGAAAACCAGCCACAAATAGCCCTTTTTCACGTTTTTCATTGTTTCTCCTCTCCCTCTATCTATTTTTTATATTGAAGCTTATGTAAGCATGCTTCCTTTCATTAGGCCATAAAATGATAGCGCTACCAAATTTACATTCGATGATTTTTTTCTGTCATTCATTCCCATAAGGCACTTTCCTCACATCTTATTCTGAGCGGTTTGCTCCGTCAATGAATTATAAAATGTGATTTAGTTTTTCCATTATCTCTAAGGTTTTTCCATTAAAAATACCCATGATGTGAGTGACTGTTGAAAGATGTATGAAAATTAATCCCTATCCCAACATTGCGAGCTTTTCCTTTGAAAAGGACATATATCGACCATTTTTCGTATGTGATATACTAAATAATCGTTTGATTAAATAGAAAGAGAACATCGCTATGAAAGGATTTTAGACAGCTTGGAACAAAAATATTTGTCGAGAAGATCTTTAGACATACTCAGAAAAAAGAACTATATTCCCCAGAAAATGACTCCATTCTATCTAACTAACAGAATTCTACTTTCTTTCTCTTTTTTCAACATTACACAAACGTTTAATTAAAATTACCTTCACCCCCTACCACTCCCGGTTTTATTCCATTGAATCTATAAAAAGAACGTCGAAGTGCGTCTTTTTTGAAAAGGAACTCTGGGTTGTGACTGAACTAGAATCGTGCCTATATCAACGAAAAACGAGAGGGACGGGACACGTCACCAAACTATACGAACAAAGATACCCTAACCCATTTCGAAACAATGTTTTGTTTTACTATAAACATTTTTATTTCTCTGGTTTTAGATATAAATGAAAAATGACCTTTTCCCCTATTGAGAAAAGATCATCCAACTTTTTTTTAATGCCCTGCCATCATTGCGGCATTCGCATCTTTTGTTCCATCATCTGGTGCATGTTCCGGCTGTTGTTTTGGTCTACTAAGGATTGTTCCTAAAAGTGCCCCAGCTAATGCAATCCCTGCAGCTAGAAGGAATGTGTCACCATAGGCAGCAACGGCTGCTTCAATTGGGTTAGTTGTTCCTGTCATATGATCAGTGATTCTTGAAGTTAGGAACCCAGTCATACCTGCTACCGCAAATGAAACCATTACTTGTTGAGCAGCTGTAGTTAATGGTGTGACACGACTAACAAGATGTATTGGAGCGGCTTGAAGAACATGGGTATTAATTGCCATCATGGATAGACCCATTCCTGCTCCCATCATCACTAAACAAGTAATGATAAATCCAGTAGTTGTATCCATAGAAATTCGTGAAAGCATAAATAGCGCAGCAGTAATAATAGACAAGCCAGTAATGGCTAAAGGACGAGCACCTATCTTATCAAATAAACGCCCTCCGATTGGCATCATAACACCTGATGCTAGCGCTTGTGGAAGGAGAATTAAACCAGTATCTAAAGCACCATAGCCTCTAACTGTTTGTAAAAATAACGGGACAATAATCATAACCCCAAATAAAGCGATTTGTGAAATCCATGCAATCACAATCCCTTTTCTAAAGTCAGATGATCCAAAAACTCTCAGTTCTAATAAAGGCTGCTTCTGACGAAGTTCGACGAAAATGAAAATAATGAGAGCGACTCCACCTATAATTAATCCAGTAAGAGTTTCCGTTGAAGACCAGCTTTTGCCCCCTTCACTCACTCCATAAGCAAGCATGGAAAATGCGATAGGTGCTAATATGATTCCTAAAAAATCAAGCGATGGTACGGTCTTACGTTCAACATTCGGCAAGAATTTCATTCCAACCAAAAGTGCAATAATACCGATTGGCAAATTAATAAGGAAAATCCAGTGCCAAGTAACGTATTCTACAAGATATCCTGCTAAAACAGGCCCTAGTGCAGGTGCTAATAGCATCGGAACCCCAAGTGTTCCCATTACGGCACCCATTTTATCCGGAGGAGCAAGTCGGAAAATCATGGCCATTCCTATTGGAGCAACCATTCCTCCGCCCAACCCTTGAATAACCCGATAGAGGATGAGCTGTTCAGGATTTTGTGCAACAGAACATAGAACGGAACCAAGCGTAAACAAGGTGATCGTAATTAAAAATATCTTTTTTGCCCCAAATCGGTCCGTCATCCAACCAGCTAAAGGAATGACAGCCGCTAATGCAAGCGTATATCCTGTTATGGACCATTGCATGGTCGCAACATCAGAGTTAAAATCTTCCACTATTCCAGGAAGTGCAACATTCATCGCCGTACTATCAAGAATGACCATTATCATACCAACAATGACAGCTAGCATTGGTCCTATGATGGTTTTAATGGAAAATGCCTCATTGTTATTTTCTATTTTTGCTGACATACGAATATCATCTCCTTTTCTAAAATTTCCGTCTTCAGGAAGTTAATTATGTTAATGATAGGATTTCCTCTTAGTAGTCCTAGTTATTAATTAAACAATGTTTAAAACAGTGTTTAAACAAAACTTATCTCTTTTACATCTAGCTGTCAAGAAAATTTTTTCATGGTATGTATAAATCGTAAAAGATTAAAAAAGAACCTTGACACAGAAAGCACAAGAGTATTAGTGTAAAATTAAACAAAGTTTAAATTTACACTCTTAACAAATATATTTTCAATCTTAGTGTATTAGGGGAGTTGCAATATGACCAAAATCTCCGAAAAAGATATGACAACAAAGGGAAATATACTGAATTCAACACTGGAACTAATCAAGACAGAAGGTCTAGAAAATGTAACCCTGCGCAAAATCGCCGCATTAGCGGAAGTAAATCTTGCTCTGATAAATTATTATTTTGGGTCGAAGGATAAATTGATTAATGAAGCTTTGAAAGTGTTACTGGCTTCATTTCGAGAAGCTTTTCTCATTTTAGATGATCACTCTATTCCTCCAAAGAAAAGATTAAAAACCTTTATGGTTCAATATGTACATTCAGTTATAAGGTATCCTGTACTCGTCCGGGAAATCCTCGGGAAGGGCAATATTTCATTTGAATCGCAATTTGAATACAAAAATTATATGGAAACAATGGGATTCACCAAAATTAAAGATACGTTACAAGAAATTACGGGTGAGAAAGACCCTGATATTCTTACCATGATGATGATGCAAATCCATGCGGCAATCTTTTTTCCGTCCCTTATGGCTTGCAAAAAAAACGTGCCCCTTGTTTGGAATCCTATTCCCATAGAAGAGCAAATTGATTATTTATTTCAACATTATTTTGCTAAGTACTCCTAAGTTACATGAACTGAACTTGGATTATCTGACTAGCACTACGTTAAACGTGGACAGAGTGTAGACAAACCCCTTTTTTAAAAAGTTATCTGAAGAAAAAGGGGTTTTGTTTCTTTTATAGTTAAATATTTGGTTACTTTCCTGAGAAAAAATACCATATATTGATA